>NZ_JAMYQV010000010.1:0-186769 GCF_040321065.1 Mesorhizobium sp. M0563 | reverse complement strand
TCACCACCGTGCCATGGCCGCTCGCCCTTCAGAGCAAGCGCCGTTCTCTCTCCAAAACTTTTTGCAGAACCTTCAGGACACTATCTCTATCGGGGCTCGGCGCATGACTACCGTTGGCCGAAATTCTCCTCGCCTGGTCGCTTGCGGGCTCTACGCAGGCACTTTCGATTTCCAAAGCGACCAGCCGAGGTTCATGCCGGCGGCGGCGACCAGGATGGCGGCGGCGCCGGCGATCTGCGCCGGATGCAGCCGGTGGCCGAAGGCGACGACGTCGACGAGGATGGCGACGACTGGATAGATGAAGGACAGCGACCCCTGCAGATGCGTCGGCAGTTTCTGGATGGCGCCGTACATGAGGATGTACATCAGGCCGGTATGGACGATGCCGAGCGTCGCCAGCATGACCCAGCTCCGCGCATCGGCGGGAAGGTGGGTGAGATTGGCGAAAGGTGCCAGCATGAGAACGCCGACGCAGACCTGGATCAGGGCGATCAGGTGCGGCGGCGTGCCTTTGAGCTTCTTGGTGACGATAGCCGCAACGGCCCAGAAGAAAGCCGCGGCCAGCGCCATCGCAATGCCGGTAAAGTAATCCGTACCATGATCGCCTGCATCGGGCGCGGCCTGCACGATCAGCAGCATGCCGGCGAAGGCGATGCCGAGCCAGGTCAGCTTGGTCACCGTCAGCCGTTCGGAGAAGAAGAGCGCGCCAAAACCGACCAGCATGAAGGGTTGCGTATTGTAGACAGCCGTGGCGATCGAGATCGACGCGCGGGAAAACGCGCTGAACAGCAGCAGCCAGTTGATAACGATGGCAGCACCGCCGAGAGCCGCGATCGCGACAATGCGAAGCGACAGCCTGCCGCGCAGCAGTCCCAGCGCCGTGCAGATAACCAGCAGCGTTACCGCACCGAAGGCGCAGCGCCAGAACACCACGTCCATGATGGGTTGGCCGGACAGGACGACGAACCAGCCGATCGTGCCGAGGATCGCCATCGCCGCAGTCATTTCGATCGTGCCGCGTACCGTGTTGTCCATGGATGCTCCCGAAACCCGTTGAGATTCTATAATCCCACGGCAGATATGGGCCTTTCCATGACTTGTAGCTGGTGATATGCAGAACGAACCTAATTTAATTAGGTAAACATCGGCTTTTTCTTGGAATTGTAAAATGCTGGACGAGCTCGATAGAAAGCTCCTCGATATCCTGGTCAGGGATTCACGGACCTCGCTGAAGGAACTGGCGCTGCAGGTCGGGTTGTCGTCGCCAAGCGTTTCGGAGCGGCTTCGGCGGCTTGAGGATCGCGGCGTCATTCGCGCATTCACCATCGACATCGATCCGCAGGCGCTCGGCTACGCCTTGCAGGCGATCGTTCGCATCCGGCCGTTGCCCGGTAAGCTGCACATCGTCCAGAAGCTGATCGAGGAAATCCCGGAATTCGGCGAATGCGACAAGGTGACGGGCGATGACTGCTTCGTCGCCCGGCTGTTCGTCCGCTCGATCGGCGAGCTCGACGGGATTCTCGACCGCATCGCCGACAAGGCCGAAACCAGCACCGCCATCATCAAGGCGCAGCCGATCCGGAGACGCCCGCCGCCGCTCGACATGCCAAATATGTGACGGGCTCCGGTGGCGTGGCCCACGTATTTGCGGTCGCGGTCTGGCCATTTCTGGTCTATTCCAGAGTTCAACTTTCCCTCCAGCCTCCTTTCCCCATGTCAGGCCTGCTCATCGATCCCTGGTTCTATGCCGCGGCCATGCCGGCCGTCATCCTCGTCGGCCTGTCGAAAGGCGGCTTCGGCGGCGCCGTCGGCTTTGTCGGCGTGCCATTGATGGCGCTGACCATGCCGCCGGTTCAGGCTGCCGCAATTCTTCTGCCAATTCTGTGCCTGATGGACATTGTCTCGGTGTGGACATGGTGGGGTATCTTCGACCGCAAGATGCTGGCCGACATGATGCCGGGTGCCGTGATCGGCATTGCCCTTGGCTGGCTGACGGCGGCACTTGTAACCGAAGAGATGGTCCGGCTGATCGTCGGCGCGGTCGCCCTGATCTTCGTGCTGCGCTGGCTCTATTTGCAACTCCGCCACGGTGCCGGCCACGCGGCGGAGCCCAACCGCGTTGCCGCCGGCTTCTGGGGTACCGTTGCCGGGTTCACCAGCTTCGTCGC
Organism: Mesorhizobium sp. M0563; assembly: GCF_040321065.1. NCBI lineage: Bacteria > Pseudomonadati > Pseudomonadota > Alphaproteobacteria > Hyphomicrobiales > Phyllobacteriaceae > Mesorhizobium > Mesorhizobium sp. M0563. The sequence goes on along the minus strand of NZ_JAMYQV010000010.1, from coordinate 184,601 downwards.
CCATGTCGGCGGCCCGCCTTTTCAGGTCTATGCGTTGCCGATCAGGCTGGATCCGAAGGTGCTGTCCGGCACCGCGGCGATCTTCTTCGCCGTCACCAATGCACTGAAGCTCATCCCCTATTTCGCGCTCGGCCAGTTCGACACCACCAATTTGACCGCGTCGGCGGTGCTGATGCCGCTGGCGCCGCTGTCGACAATCGCCGGCGCCTGGCTGGTGCGGCGGATGCGGCCGGAGCTGTTCTATCCCTTCACCTATGCGACCGTGGCGGTCGTCGCGGTCAAGCTTCTGTGGGACGGCATCGCCGGCCTTCTGTAAGACGGCGGCCCCAGGCGGCCGCCGCCGGATTCCTTAAACCTCAGGCGGCACTCGGCAGCAGCGGCCGCGTCCTGCCAAGCGCGAGAGCAGCGCCGGTTGCCAGCACGAACGCCATGCAGCCAAGAATGGTGATGTCGTGCAGTGTCGGCTTCAGCACCATGTCCGCGATGATCATCAGCATCACCGAATAGTCGAAGCGCGCGGCATTGAGGACGCGCTGGCCCTGGGCAAGCACCGCCGGCGTCACGCCATCCTTGGCGATCATGCCTGCCATGCGGTCGGCAGTCGGCTTGAAGACGAACATGCCGATGCAGAAGGTCGTCGCATAACCGGCAAGGCCGATCAGCACCCACAAATCGGAAAAGCCGACCCAGAAGCCGCACATGATGAGGCCGAAGAGCAATGTCAGCATCGACATCGGCGCGAAGAACCGGTTACCGAGCTCGCCAGTGGCGCGCATCGCCTGCAACATGCCTTCGACGTTTCCAGCGCGGTCGGCGCGTACCGCAAGCAGCATCAGGGTGAAGCCGCCGCCGACCCAGAGGATCGCCGAGACGATGTGCAGAAATTTAACGGCCGAGTACCAGTCCATTGTTCGCTCCTTGAGAAATTTTCATGATTGCCGGAGCGCAATTTTGCTCCGCCTCGTTGCGAGGAGCGGGCGTTTAGCGCGGCGCCTGTTTCGGAACGATGTCGCGCGGCGAGCGGATCTGTTTCGGTATGTCGGTCACGATCTGGAGGAACCGTGGCGCAAGCGCGTCGCCCCCACTTTCCAGCCGGTGGTGAGAGCGGCGGCTTAGCCGGCCATCTGTGCTGTTACGGCACAGATGCTGGGCGCTTGATCGAAAAATATGCCCTGCGTTAAGGCTTTGTTAAGCTTTACAGGCGTTTACTATGTCCATCCAGTGATCTGGATTCTTACCGAGTGGTTGGAGCCACTTTGTTTGACGCCTCCCTGTTAAACTCCTGAGAGCCGCCTTATCCGCGGCTCTTTTTTTGTTCGCCGGCATGGAGCCCCTTGGGCCAAATGCGGCCGTTAACCGTTTGTTAAACATGTGCTTGCCTTCGCCGGCAGCGAAGCGCATTTTCAAGCTTCAGTCGTTTAGGCTGCCGGACATGGCGGCCAAGAGCCGAATCGGCCGGCTGTCAGGCAAGTGCAGGGGCGCAGCGATGAACGAGCCTTCGAAGGCGAGCGCGAACACCATCAAGCTGGCGGAGCGCCGGGTTTTCTCCCAATCCTTCAAGCCGCTCTATCAGGAAGGCATGGGCTTGGTCGAGCAGGCGGCCGAATATCTCGACGGCAAGGGCCGCGCCGAGGCCAAGAAGCTGTCGAGGCTGGCGGCGACGCTTTATGCGGCCGAGTCGATGCGGCTGACCACCAGGCTGATGCAGGTCGCCTCGTGGCTGCTTTTGCAGCGGGCGGCGAATTCCGGCGAGATGACCCGCGATCAGGTGGCTTCCGAAAAATCCAAGGTGCGTCTCGACACCGCCTCCGCGCATGACGAGGCGCCCGGCTGGGCCGAGCTGCCGACGGATTTCGTCGACCTCGTCAACCGCTCGCTGCGCCTGCAGGCGCTGGTGCGCCGCATGGACGAGGAGATCTATGGCGGCCTCGCCGAGGTGCCTCAGTCGAGCCGTCGCCTCAATCCGGTCTCCGACCAGATCACGTTGCTCAACACGGCTTTCGCCCGCGGCTGAGAGACCGTTTGGAAACTCTACTCCAGCGGCCATCTGGCGGCGTTTTCTCCGCTTACCTGCAGCGCCGCGTCCTTTTGGACACGCAAAGGACACTGCAGCACTTTGATTGCGCATGATCCCCTCGGGATCACGCGTGGGCTCACGGACCAAATGTCCGCTGCGCTCCGGTTCTCGAAACCACCACCATATGACTCGCCGGAGCGACTTTCGAAACGGTCTCAGAGGCTTTGTGGACATCACGAGCCCCGTTTCTGGTTTGTTCACATTTCGCTGGCATCGCTGCCCGCCGAAGGTAGACTTGGCGGATGGGGGAAGCGATTCGCATCATCGGCATCGATCCGGGGCTTAGGCGCACCGGCTGGGGCATCGTCGAAAGCCTTGGCAATTCGCTGCGCTTCGTCGCTTCCGGCACAGTACGGTCCGACGACAAGGCGGCGCTGGCGGTGCGTCTTTGCCAATTGCATGACGGGCTTGCCGAGATCCTGCATGCCACGATGCCGCACGAGGCGGCGGTCGAGCAGACCTTCGTCAACAAGGATGCCGCGGCGACGCTGAAACTCGGCCAGGCACGCGGCATCGCCATGCTGGTGCCGGCGCGCGCCGGCCTTGCCGTTGCCGAATATGCGCCCAACGCCGTCAAGAAGGCGGTGATCGGCGTCGGCCATGGCGACAAGAAGCAGATCCATATGATGGTCAAGGTGCTGATGCCGAAGGCGACTTTCGACACCGACGACGCCGCCGATGCGCTGGCCATCGCCATCTGTCACGCGCATCACAGGCAGAGCATCGCCTACAGGATGGCGATGCTGGCCGAATAAGTTTGTTCTTGACTTGTTCTCCAGTGAACAATAAGTAATACCAACGAGGTATTACCATGCGCGTTACCACCAAGGGCCAAGTGACCATCCCGAAGGAAATACGGGATCATCTGGGTATCGGCCCGGGCTCGGAGGTGGAGTTCGTCCCCACCGAGGACGGTGCTCGTGTCATTGCGGTCGACGAAAACATGTCGAAGGAGGAAGCCTCGCGCAGATTCAGCCAGATGCTCGGCCGTATGGCTGGTACGCTGGATCTGGGGGGCATGACGGCGGACGAATATGTGGAATGGCTGAGGGGCCCGCGTGAAGACCTCGACATTGATTGACACAAATGTCCTGATCGACGTTTGGGGTCCTGCCGGACAGGAGAGGAAATGGTCGGCGTCGGCGATCACCGCATGCCGGCGCGACGGCGCGCTTGTCATCAACACAATCGTCTGGTCCGAACTCGCGCCGCTGATTGCAACGGAGCAGGCCCTTCGCCAAGCAGCCGACATGCTCAAGATCGAGCGTGAACTCCTGCCGTGGGAAGCGGCCTTCCTCGCTGGTGTCACGCACTCCCGCTATCGCCGCGCCGGCGGCCTCCGCGAACGAGCGCTGCCGGATTTCTTTATTGGAGCCCATGCGGTTGTCGCTGGGCATCGCCTGCTGACGCGCGATGCCGCGCGCTATCGCAGCTATTTCCCGGACCTCGATATCATCTCTCCGGAAACCCACCCCGCATGATCGGCACGCTCAAATGATCGGCAAGCTAAAAGGCACGTTGGACGAGATCGACGAGGATTTCTGCATCGTCGACGTGCATGGCGTCGGCTATGTCGCCTATTGCTCGGCGCGCACGCTTGCCGCATTGCCGCCGCCCGGCGAGGCGGTGATATTGTTCATCGAGACCTATGTGCGCGAGGATATGCTGCGGCTCTATGGGTTCCAGTCGGTGCTGGAGCGCGAATGGTTCCGGTTGTTGATGAACAATGTGCAGGGCGTCGGCGCCAAGGTGGCGCTGGCAATCCTGTCGACGCTGGCGCCGGCCGACCTCGCCAATGCGATTGCGTTGCGCGATATCGCCATGGTCAGCCGCGCGCCGGGTGTCGGCAAGAAGGTGGCGGAGCGCATCGTCACCGAGTTGAAGAACAAGGCGCCGGCCTATGCGGGCACTGCCTCCGGCACCATCGGCCTGAGGCAGGAGCTCGGCGAGGGCGTTGCTTCGGCGCCGATTACAGACGCCGTCTCGGCGCTGGTCAATCTCGGCTATTCGCGCGACACCGCCGCCAATGCGGTGGCGGCGGCGCTGAAGACGGCAGGCGAGGAAGCGGACGCATCGAAGCTGATCCGCTTCGGGCTGAAGGAGCTGGCACGGTGAGACGTTGCTGGAAAGTGAAATTCCGACTACTATGTGATCGGTAAGAATTTTCTCCAGGAGTAAGAATATGGGCGCATATGCCAGTCTGACCTCCAAGGGACAGCTCACGATCCCAAAGGACGTCCGCGACGCCTTGTCGCTCAAGACAGGCGACACGATCGCCTGGACAGTCATGGATGGTTACCTGATCGGAACGCCGCGCAACCTCGGATTTGCCGACCTCGCCGGGTTCTTGGGAGATCCGCCTGGCGGTCCCGCTACGCTGGAGGAAATCGACGCCGCTATGCGGGATGCGGTCGGCCGGCATGTTGTCGGGGATAGACCAAATGACGGACAAGAGGGTGCCGCTTGACGTCGATCGGCATCGATACCAACCTTCTGCTTCGCATGGTGCTCAACGATGATCCGGAGCAGCGGGCGAAGGCGCTTGCGTTCGGCCGCGGCCTCAGTCTGGAAATGCCCGGCTTCGTGAGCTTGATCGTGCTGGTCGAATTCAGCTGGTCGTTGGCTTCGCGCTACAGGCAGCCCAAGGAACAGGTGCTGGCCGCGATCCAGAGGCTGCTCAAGATCAAGACGCTGGAGTTCGAAGACTTCGATGCCATCGTCATCGCGCTCGAACGATCGAATTCAGTGCAGGTCGACTTTGCCGACGCGTTGATTGCGGAGCACAATCGAAAATTAGGTTGCACGCACACGGTCACCTTCGATCAGCGCGCTGCCAAGGCCATTCCCGGTATGGAACTGCTCGCATGAGCCTTTCGCCACGCCTCATTGCTCCCGACAGACGCGGCGAGGACGCCGAGCAGACCTTGCGGCCGCAGACGCTCGGCGACTTCGTCGGCCAGGCTGCGGTGCGGGCCAATCTCAAAGTGTTCATCGAAGCCGCCAAGGGCCGCAGCGAAGCGCTCGACCATGTGCTGTTCGTCGGGCCGCCCGGCCTCGGCAAGACGACGCTGGCGCAGATCATGGCGCGCGAGCTCGGCGTCAATTTCCGCTCGACCTCGGGTCCGGTCATCGCCAAGGCCGGCGATCTCGCGGCGCTGCTGACCAACCTCGAAGACCGTGACGTGCTGTTCATCGACGAGATCCACCGGCTCAACCCAGCGGTAGAGGAAATCCTCTATCCGGCGATGGAGGATTTCCAGCTCGACCTGATCATCGGCGAGGGGCCAGCGGCGCGCTCGGTCAAGATCGACCTGGCCCGCTTCACCCTCGTCGCCGCCACCACCCGGCTCGGCCTGTTGACCAACCCGCTGCGCGACCGCTTCGGCATCCCGGTCAGGCTCAATTTCTATTCCGTCGAGGAACTCGAGCAGATCGTGCGGCGCGGCGCCCGCATCCTTGCCATGCCGCTCGGTGACGACGGTGCTTTGGAGATCGCCCGGCGGGCGCGCGGCACGCCGCGCATCGCCGGTCGGCTGTTGCGCCGGGTGCGCGACTTTGCCAGCGTTGCCGGCGACGGCCATGTCGACCGCAAGATCGCTGATGAGGCGCTGACGCGGCTGGAGGTCGACGGGCTCGGCCTCGACGCGCTCGACCGCCGCTATTTGTCGATGATCGCCCGGAATTTCGGCGGTGGGCCGGTCGGCATCGAAACCATAGCGGCCGGGCTTTCCGAACCACGCGATGCCATCGAGGACATCATCGAACCCTTTCTGATCCAGCAGGGCTTCATCATGCGCACGCCGCGCGGCCGCGTGCTGGCGGCCAATGCCTGGCGGCATCTCGGCCTCGACGCGCCGAAGGACCTGGCGCAGCAGCAGATCAGCCTGTTCCAGGAAGAGCCATAGCGCTTGCGGCTTCGTTGCCGATAGTCCCGGAAACAGCAACGCCGCCAGCGAGAACAGCTCCGCCCTCCAGGTCTTGATCATCGCCGGTCTATGCGCAAAACAGGTGGTGCCAAAAACACGTGCCCGTCGGGCAATAAGGACAGCACAATGGACGATCACGGTGAATCGGCATTGTCCGCCGGGCTTTCCGGCGCGCTGACGGAATTCGGCCATCGATTGATGGCGCGGGTCTATTATGCCGATACCGATTTTTCCGGCGTCGTCTACCACGCGCGCTATCTCGAATTCTTCGAGCGCGGCCGTTCCGACTATCTGCGGCTGGCGGGCGTCCACCACACCGAGCTTGCCGAGGGCAAACATGGCGAGAAAATAGTCTGGGTGGTGCGGCGTATGGAAATCGATTTCCGCGGTCCGGCCCGCATGGATGACATCCTGACCATCGATACGCGCACCGACGAGATTTCCGGTGCGCGCATCGTCATGGCGCAGCAATTGAAGCGCGGCAGCGAAGTGCTGGTCGAGGCGCGGGTCGAAGCGGCGATCGTCGGCGACAACGGCCGGCCGCGGCGCTTTCCCAAGGACTGGATCGCAGCCTTCATGCCCAGAACGCGCAAATAGAGGTTCAGAGGCGGACGATCCCGGAGCTCCCGGTTAGGGGCTACGATCGCCGGGCAGCGCGCCGGGGCGCGGCAATGCGCCGCGCTATACGTCCTAACCCATCCTTAACCATAACGGTCCATGAAGGGATTGGTTAAGATTGGGAGAATCCAAGCGCCTTCCTTTCACCAATATTTGCCCCGAAAAGGCCGCCAACGGTGCATTTGGGTTATTCCGCAAGCTCCACGCGAACGGACCACAAGGGATGCCCATGGGCCAGCCGCCAGCCACGCCCGGAAAATCTTTAAGGACGTAACATGGAAAACATCGCTCTCGCCGACCCGGGCGCGCATTTATCGATTTGGGCCTTGTTCATGCAGGCCGGTTGGGTGGTCAAGCTGGTCATGATCGGGTTGCTCTGCGCCTCGATCTGGACCTGGGCGATCATCGTCGACAAGCTCGTCGCCTATGCCCGCATGCGGCTGGCGCTCAACCGCTTCGAACAGGTGTTCTGGTCGGGACAGTCGCTGGAAGAGCTTTACCGCACGCTCGCCGACCGCAAGACGACCGGAATGAGCGCGATCTTCGTCGCCGCCATGCGCGAATGGAAGAAGAGCTTCGAGAAGGGCGCGAAATCGCCGCTCGGCCTGCAGACCCGCATCGACAAGGCTATGGATCTGGCGCTGACCCGCGAGATGGAAAAGCTCGAAGGGCGGCTCGGCTTTCTCGCCACCACCGGCTCGGCGGCGCCCTTCATCGGCCTGTTCGGCACGGTTATCGGCATCATGACCTCGTTCCAGGCGATCGCCGCCTCGAAGAACACCAGCCTGTCGGTGGTCGCGCCCGGCATCGCCGAGGCGCTGCTGGCGACGGCCATCGGCCTGCTCGCCGCCATCCCTGCCGTCATCGCTTACAACAAGCTGTCGTCCGACGCGAGCAAGATCGCGGTGCGCATGGAAGGCTTCGCGGATGAGTTCTCCGCCATACTCTCGCGCCAAATCGATGAAAAAGTCGCGCAGAAGGCCTGAGGAACCATCATGGGAATGTCCGTAAGCGCAGGTGGCGGAGGACGCGGCGGGCGCGGCCACAGGCGGCGCGGCCGCCATCACGCCTTGATATCGGAGATCAACGTCACGCCGATGGTCGACGTGATGCTGGTGCTGCTGATCATCTTCATGGTCGCAGCACCCTTGCTGACGGTCGGCGTGCCGATCGAGCTGCCGGATACGCAGGCCAAGGCGATGAACGCCGATACGCAGCCTATAACCGTGTCCATCAACCCGGCCGGTCAGATTTACCTCCAGGAAACCGAGATCCCGATCGAGGAGCTGGTGGCCAAGCTGCAAGCGATCTCGAAGACGGGCTATGACGAGCGCATTTTCATCAGGGGTGACAAGGCGACGGATTACGGCACGGCCATGAAGGTGATGGCCCGCATCTCGGCTGCCGGCTACAAGAATATCGGCCTGGTTTCACTGCAGGAACAGGATCAGTAGACGCAAGATGAGGACCGGCCTCACCACATCGGTGATCTTGCATACGGTGGCGATTGCCTTCGGGCTGTTCACCTTGTCCTCGCCGCCCGCGATGCCTGCGTCCGATGCGGAATCGGTGTCGGTCGAGATTGTGCCGATGGAAGCGACGGCACAGGTCCTGCAAGGCGACAAGAAGGCGGTGATGCACGACAAGCCGGCGCCGCTGCCGACGCAGCGTCCCGACATCGTTCCCGACGCCCAGAAAATCGGCGATAACAGCGTCGACACCGACAAGCCGCCGACACCGGAGCCCAAGCCCCAGCCAGTCGATATGACGGCGGCTCCGCCACCAGCGCCGACGCCGGTCGAAAAGCTCAAGCCCGAGGACGTGCCGAAGCCGAAGGAAGAGCCGAAGCCTATTCCCGCTACGGAGGTAGCGCCGGTGCCGCAGCCGAAGGAAGAGGTCAAGCCCGAACCGGTCAAGCAGACCGAGCCCAAGCCGACGCCGGCCAAGAAGCCGACGCCCACGCCGCCGCAGGACAAGACTGCCGCGATCGATCCGCAGCCCGAGGTCAAGCCGGATGCCGTCGCCGAGGCGATTGCCAAGCAACCGCCAACCGAGGAGGCGCAGCTTCCGGACTCGGCGCCAGCACCCGAGGCTCGGCCGAAGCCGCAGCCGGCCCAGGCCGAAAGCGCCAAGGCGCCCGAGCGCAAGGATGCCGACAAGCCGGTCAAGGAAGCCTCGTCCAGGCCGAAATCTGAAGACAAGCAGTTCAACGCCGACGAGATTTCGGCTCTGCTCGACAAGCGGAAGCCGTCCGGCGGCGGCGCCAAACGCTCGACCCAGCAAGCATCGCTCGGCGGCGACAAGGATCAGGGCCAGAAGCTTTCGAAATCGGAGCAGGGGGCATTGGAAGCCCAGCTTGGTGGTTGCTGGACGCTTCCGGCAGGGCTCGAGGGCTCGGAAAATTTCGTCGTCGTGGTCCGGTTTAATCTGGACGCCTCCGGCAAGTTGGATGGCCGGCCGAGCGTTGAAAAGTCGAGCGGAAACCGCCCGTTTGACGAAAGTGCAGTGCGCGCGGTTCAGAAATGCGATGTGGCCGGCTTGCAAGTTCCCGCGGGCAAGCAAGACATCTGGTCCGACGTTCGGGTCACTTTCGACCCCAGGGAGATGCTCGGCCTTTAGGCCCGGCGCCCACAGAGTCAGCGAAGAAAAGCGAGAAGACATGAAATCCATCCTCAAGCCGCTCCTGATGATCGTAGCGATGGCGCTGGGCATGACTGCCGCCGCCACCTTGCCGGCGCGGGCGCTCGTTGAGCTCAACGTCAACAAGGGTAATGTCGAGCCGTTGCCGATCGCCATCACCGATTTCCAGGGTGGCGATGCACTCGGCGCCGAGATTTCCGGCATCGTCAGTGCCGACCTGAAACGCTCAGGCCTGTTCGCGCCGATCGACAAAAGCGCTTTCATCGAAAAGATCTCGAACCCGGATGCCACGCCGCGCTTCGAGGACTGGAAGGTGATCAATGCGCAGGCGCTGGTCACCGGCAGTGTCGGCAAGGAGGCTGACGGCCGTGTCCGCGCCCAGTACCGGCTGTGGGACACCTTTGCCGGCCAGCAGATGTCGGGCGAACAGTTCTTCGCCAACGACGCCAATACCAGGCGCGTCGCCCACATCATCGCCGACGCCATCTACGAACGGCTGACCGGCGAGAAGGGCTATTTCGACACGCGCGTCGTCTTCATCGACGAGTCCGGGGCCAAGAATGCGCGCAAGAAGCGGCTTGCCATCATGGACCAGGACGGCGCCAACGTCCGCTATCTCTCGAACGGCAAGTCGATCGTGCTGACGCCGCGCTTCTCGCCGAACCGGCAGGAAATCACCTATATGTCCTACGAGAGCGGTCAGCCGCGGGTGTACCTGCTGCAGATCGAGACGGGGCAGCGCGAGCTGGTCGGCAATTTCCCCGGCATGACGTTTGCGCCGCGCTTTTCGCCGGACGGCCAGAAAGTAATCATGAGCCTTCTGCGCGACGACGGAAATTCCAACATCTTCGCCATGGACCTGAGAAGCCGCTCGACGACCAGGCTTACCAATTCGACCGCCATCGATACCTCACCGTCCTACTCGCCCGACGGCAGCAAGGTGGTGTTCACCTCGGACCGCGGCGGCCGGGCGCAGATCTATGTGATGGGCGCCGACGGCTCGGGCCAGACCCGCATCTCGTTCGGCGACGGCGTCTATTCGACGCCGGTGTGGTCGCCGCGCGGCGATCTCATCGCCTTCACCAAGCAGACCGGCGGCGAATTCCAGATCGGCGTCATGCGCACCGACGGTTCGGGTGAGCGCATCCTGTCCACCGGCTTTCAGCAGGAAGGGCCGACCTGGGCACCCAACGGCCGGGTGGTGATGTTCTTCCGCGATTCCAATGGCGGACCAAAACTTGTGTCGGTCGACCTCACCGGCCGCAACGAACAGTCGATCCCGACAGCGAACTTCGCCTCGGATCCGGCCTGGTCGCCGCTGCTCGAATAGAGGAACTGAGGAATTGACGAACTGACGAGTTGAAGAACTGAAGAATGGAGAAGCCAGGGGCCTACATCGAGCACGCGAGGGATTTGGAAGTCTATAAGCGCGCCTATGCGGTTTCCCTTGGGGTACACAGAGCCACGCTTGCTTTTCCGAAAATGGAGCAATACGCGCTCGCCGATCAACTACGTCGTTCCAGCAAGGCGATCTGCGCCAATTTGGCTGAGGGTTTTGCCAAACAGACCCGCTCCAAGCCCGAATTCGCACGCTTCATTTCGATGGCCATAGGGTCATGCAGTGAAGTGGAGACGTGGATTTCGTATGCGTTCGACCTCGAGTATATCACACAGGTGCAACGCGACGACTGGTTGCAATCCTATGCCCGCATCTACGGAATGCTGGTCAATCTCAGAGAGAAGCTGAGGTGATCTCTTTCCTCAATTCCTCAACTCTTCAATTCTTCAATTCCCTCTTTTTCATGTTTTGGCCGCATTTCCGCCTACGGTCCGCGCTCATTGTCGCCCTTGAGTAGCCCTCGGCAGAACGGTTGTGGACGGCAGCCGAAACCAAATTTTAACCGTGTTTCTTGAGCGCCGGTTAACCCAAACGTGGTTACTGGACGATCAATGAAATCACTCGAATTGCGAAGGAGAGGCGGCATGGGCCGTATCGCAGCACTTACCACAAACCCGGTCATGATCGCGCTGGTCGCGATGCTCGCGATCACCGGTTGCGCCTCGAAGAAGACGCCGAACAGCGCCGCCGATCTCGGCCTCAACGGCGCCGGCGCGGCAACGCCCGGGTCGGCCCAGGACTTTACCGTCAACATCGGCGACCGCATCTTCTTCGATACCGATTCGTCCTCGATCCGCGCCGATGCGCAGACGACGCTGTCGCGCCAGGCGCAGTGGCTGAACCAGTACAAGCAGTATGCCATCGTCATCGAAGGCCATGCCGACGAGCGCGGCACACGCGAATACAATCTGGCGCTCGGCGCCCGCCGTGCTGCCGCCACGCGCGACTTCCTGGTCGCCAAGGGCGTTTCGGCGCAGCGCCTGAAGACCATTTCCTACGGCAAGGAGCGTCCGGTCGCGGTTTGCGACGACATCTCCTGCTGGTCGCAGAACCGCCGCGCCGTCACCACGCTGGGCGGCGCCGGCTCCTGATCGGCATAAATGCAACACTTGGTGCGAAAGGCGGCCAAAGGGCCGCCTTTTTCATATCTGCCCGCTCCAAACAAAATTTGGCCGAAGTCTCACGTCCTGTTAAGAGCCGAGAGCGTCTGGCTAGTCCCAGTTGGCTGGTCTACTTCGAGTGAGAGGCGCGCAACAACGGTTTCACGGCGAGAGGCACATGCATTTCAGATCGGTCTTGAGCGGCACGCTTGCGCTGCTGCTCGTATCAAGTATCGCGGCACTTGCTGACGGGGCAAGCAGCACCGAGCAGTCATCGGAAAGCGGCTTTTCCTTCCATCTGCCGACGATCAAACTGCCCGGCATTTTCGGTGAAAAGAAAAAGCCGGATCAGGTTCAACTCGCGCAACAGGATGGCACCGGCACTCCGGCGCTGGAGGAACAGCTCCGGCAGATGAACGGCAAGATCGAGGAACTCAACTTCCAGGTCCTGCAGATGCAGGAGCAGATCCGCAAGCAGCAGGAAGACAACGAATTCCGCTTCCAGCAGTTGGAAGGCGGTCCGCAAGGCGCGCAGCAGCCGACCGAGCAGAAGAAGTCCGAGGCGGCGCCCAACAGCGACAACCCCAACGGCGACAGTAACGTGGCGGAGGCGCCGGCAACGCAGGCTCCGGCCGCTGCCGACACGCCGCCAGCCGGCGACAAGAGCGTCGAGGACGTCATCGTCGAATCGCCCAACGGCGATCCCGGCAAGCTGATCCCCGGCGCGCCGCCCAAGACGTTCGGCACCATCACCGTCGACAAAAACGGCAATGTCGTCGAAGCCGACGGCAATGCGCAGGCGAACGCGCCGGAGCAGAATACGGCCCCAGCCAACGGCGCCAACGCAGCCGGCAACAAGGCCGGCAAATCCGACGATACGGTGGTCGCGGCACTCCCCTCGACCAACGACCCGGAGGAGCTTTACCGCAACTCTTACCAGTTCATCCTGTCGGGCGACTACAGCACCGCCGAACAGGGTTTCCGCGACCATATCGCCCGTTTTCCCCGGGACGCCAAGGCGGCGGACGCGCATTACTGGCTCGGTGAATCGCTGCTCGGCCAGCAGAAATACCGCGATGCGGCCGAGATTTTCCTCGCTGCCAGCAAGGACTATCCCAAGGCCAAGAAAGCGCCCGACATGCTGCTGAAACTCGGCGTTTCACTGGTCGGGCTGAAGCAGCGCGACGTGGCCTGCGCCACCTTCAGCGAGATCGGCAAGCGCTATCCCGATATTTCCGGCGCGCTCAAGGAGCGGGTCAAGCAGGAAAGGGCACTCGCGGCGTGCTAGTTTTTCTGTTGCACGTCGTTGCCCCAAAACCGGGCCCACTTTTGGGCGACATGCATGACGCTCGACACCGAGCCTGATCTTTCGGATTTTTCGCGGATCGACTTTTCCAACGGCGCTGTTGTGGCCGTGTCCGGCGGCAGCGACTCGACCGCCCTTCTCCTCCTCCTCAAAGCCCATCTCGACCGTACCGCGCCGGCAACGAAATTGCTGGCGGTGACGATCGATCACCAATTGCGGCCGCAAGCGGCAGCGGAAGCGCAAGCCGTGGCCAGGCTGTGCGCGGCGCGCGGCATTGCCCATCGCATCGTCGTCTGGTCGGGGCACAAACCAGCGACCGGCCTGCCCGCCGCCGCGCGCGAAGCCCGATACCGGCTGCTCGCCGAGGCCGCCGAAGCGGCAGGCCTCGGGCTGATCCTGACCGGCCACACCGCCGACGACCAGGCCGAGACCGTGCTGATGCGGCAAGCGCGTGACGAGGTGCCAAGTGAGGAGAGGCCGCGGGGCCTTGCCGGCATGGCGCCGGCAACCCTCTACGACTGGCGGTACTGGATCGTGCGGCCGCTGCTCGGCGTGCGGCGTGCGGCGCTGCGCGAATTCCTCCGGCGCGAACAGGTCGCTTGGGTCGAGGACCCGACCAATGCCGACACTGCTTTCGAGCGCCCGCGCGTCCGCGCAGCACTTGTTGAAGGCGACGATGCGCTTCGCATGGCTGAAACGATGGCGCTGGCCAGAAAGGCGGCGGTCGAGCGTGAGCAGTTAGGACAGCGCGCGGCCATGCTGATCCGCGGCTTGGCCTCGAGGCCAGCCGCCGGCCTCGTCCGCCTCGACCGGGATTTTGCGACGGGCGCCGACAGCCGGGCGGCTATTTATGCGCTGCGCATCCTGCTGGCGGCGACCGGCGGTACCGCCTTCCTTCCCGACCAGGCCCGCAGCGAAGCCCTTTTCGGCCGGCTCCGGGCCGGGGCGCTTTGTGCCACATTGTCGCGGAGCGTGGTCGATGCCCGGCGTACCGGCATCTTTCTGCATCGTGAGTTGCGCGATCTGCCGCCCGCTGTTGCGGTTTCCGACAATGCCCTTTGGGACGGCCGCAGACGGATCACATTGAGCGACAGTTCAGGTGCGTTGTTGATCGCGCCGCTGTTGGTTGCCCCGCTCGGGGTGGCTCTTGCCGCAAAGCGGGCAATTACCGGGCATGGCACGCCGGCAAGCCTTGTGCGTGCCGCCTTGGCCGCCGAACCAGCGCTATGGCGGGATGGCGAATGCCTTGGTCTGCCTGGGCAAGGCCCGGGTTTGCCTGAGGAAAGCCCGATGCCGGCGGCGGTCGCCGCATATCCGGCAGTCGCGCCCTTCGCCCGTTTCCTGCCGTCCTTCGATCTGGCGCCGGCCGATGCCGTCGCCGCGTTGCTTGGCGCGGCGCCGGTTCCAGCCGCGCCATTCGGCGGCCACAGTGCCGGCCTACCACGGGCGAAAGCTTAACCGAGACCTGCTGTTATGCTTGGCAAGGGGAGACGCTCTCCCTATGTTAGGGCCAAGTTTCCTCTCACGACGTGCGTCCGCCCAGCGGGCGCCAACGGGACAATTGATGAATCCAAATTATCGCAATCTCGCGCTCTGGGCGATCATAGCGGTCCTGCTCATCGCTCTCTTCAATCTTTTCCAGACGCCGCAGACGCGTGGAGCCTCGAGCGATGTCCCCTATTCGCAGTTCCTACAGGAGGTCGCGGCGGGACGGATCAAGTCGGTGACCATCGCCGGCGCCCGTATCTCCGGCAACTACACGGACAGCTCCAACGGCTTCCAGACCTATTCGCCTGGGGACCCGTCACTGGTTTCGCGGTTGCAGGACAAGAACGTCACCATTAATGCGCGTCCTGAATCCGACGGCTCCAATTCGCTGTTCGGCACCCTGATCTCCTGGCTGCCGATGATCCTCATCCTCGGCGTCTGGATATTCTTCATGCGCCAGATGCAGTCCGGTTCCGGCCGCGCCATGGGCTTCGGCAAGTCGAAGGCGAAGCTGTTGACCGAAGCGCATGGCCGCGTCACCTTCCAGGACGTCGCCGGCGTCGACGAAGCCAAGGAAGATCTGGAAGAGATCGTCGAGTTCCTGCGCGACCCGCAGAAATTCCAGCGGCTCGGCGGCAAGATCCCGCGCGGCGTGCTGCTCGTCGGTCCTCCCGGAACCGGCAAGACGCTGCTCGCCCGCTCGGTCGCCGGTGAAGCCAACGTGCCGTTCTTCACCATTTCCGGCTCGGACTTCGTCGAGATGTTCGTCGGCGTCGGCGCAAGCCGCGTCCGCGACATGTTCGACCAGGCCAAGAAGAACGCCCCTTGCATCATCTTCATCGACGAAATCGACGCCGTCGGCCGTCATCGCGGTGCCGGCCTCGGCGGCGGCAATGACGAGCGCGAGCAGACACTGAACCAGCTGCTGGTCGAGATGGATGGCTTCGAATCCAACGAAAGCATCATCCTGATCGCCGCTACCAACCGGCCCGACGTGCTCGATCCGGCGCTGCTCAGGCCGGGCCGCTTCGATCGCCAGGTGGTGGTGCCGAATCCCGACATCGTCGGCCGCGAGAAGATCCTGAAGGTGCATGTGCGCAATGTGCCGCTGGCGCCCAATGTCGACCTCAAGGTGATCGCACGCGGCACGCCGGGCTTTTCCGGCGCCGACCTGATGAACCTGGTCAACGAGTCCGCCCTGATGGCGGCGCGGCGCAACAAACGCCTCGTCACCATGGCCGAATTCGAGGACGCCAAGGACAAGATCATGATGGGCGCCGAGCGCCGCTCGTCGGCGATGACGCAGGCTGAGAAGGAGCTGACAGCCTATCACGAGGCCGGCCACGCCATCCTGGCGCTCAATGTGCCGTCGGCCGATCCGCTGCACAAGGCGACCATCATCCCGCGCGGCCGGGCACTCGGCATGGTCATGCAGCTGCCGGAAGGCGACCGCTATTCGATGAGCTACAAATACATGATCTCGCGCCTCGCCATCATGATGGGCGGCCGTGTCGCCGAGGAGTTCAAGTTCGGCAAGGAGAACATCACCTCAGGCGCCTCCTCCGATATCGAGCAGGCGACCAAGCTGGCGCGCGCCATGGTGACGCGCTGGGGCTTCTCCGACAAGCTCGGCCATGTCGCCTATGGCGACAACCAGGAGGAGGTGTTCCTCGGCCATTCGGTGGCGCGCACGCAGAATATCTCGGAAGAGACGGCGCAGATCATCGACGCCGAAGTGCGCCGGCTGATCGACGAGGCCTATTCGACGGCAAGGTCCATCCTGACCAAGAAGAAGAAGGAATGGATCGCGCTGGCGCAAGGCCTGCTCGAATACGAGACGCTGTCCGGCGAGGAGATCAAGCAGCTGATCGCCGGCAATAAGCCCGCACGCGACCTCGGCGACGACACACCGCCGAGCCGCGGCTCGGCCGTGCCGAAGTCCGGCCGCCGCAAGAAGGGCCCCGAGCCCGAAGGCGGCATGGAACCCCAGCCGTCAAGCTAGGCTCCGGCCCAGGAGAGATCGACTTCGAAACGCCGCGGCTCTGACCGCGGCGTTTTCTTTGGGGAATGCGACCCTTCCTGCATCGCTGGAAATTGGTGAAAGTGACGGTGACGGCCAATCTCCCCCCTCGTGGGGGAGATGTCCGGCAGGACAGAGAGGGGCGCGGGGGAACGCGGCCTTCTATCGTCCTCGACGACTTCGGGAAGATCGACAAGGCGCGCCGGTGAAGGAAATTCGCAGTTTTTTGCCGACGGCGCCACATTTTGTTCTTGCTTTGTGCCGGCAGCTATGCTACTAATTTGCGTATGGTGCCAATTGGCTCCAACGACCCGCCCGCCGAGGCGGGTTTGTTTCAGGCTCCTTCGACCAAACGTGGCGCGTGCTGCCGACCATCGATGTCGGCGGGACAGCGCCCCTCTCTGTCCTGCCGGGTCCTGCCGGACATCTCCCCCACGAGGGGGGAGATCGCTAGAGCGGCGGCCGACTGCGCGCGGATGCCGCCTCTTCGGAACGCGCGGCAGCATGCAGCAACAAAAAAGCCCGCGAACCTTGCGGCTCGCGGGCTCATGTCGTCGGATGATGGCGCTGGTCAGCTCTTCAGCTTGGCGTTGCAGAGGCTGTAGAAGCCGCCGCCCTTCTGGATCCACCTGAGGCCGCCCAGCGTGTTGGCGTCCTTGTTGGCGTAATACAGGTCGAGGCAGGTGTGCATGCGGCCCTTGGCCGGGGTCTCGGTAGCGTATTTCTTGGAGATCGCCGTCGGGAATTTCACGCCCTGGGGGGCGGTGATGGTCGGCGCTTGCGGATCGCCGGTGTACTTCGCATCGGGAGCCGGCAGGGTGTCGTCGTCGTCGGCTGCGCCGGCGCCGCATTGGCTCTTGCGGAAGTCGTTCCACTTCATGCCGTTCAAAGTATTGCCGGACTTGGCGGCCTGATATTTGGCGCTGCAATCAGCCATGCTGAGGCCTTTGCCGGTATCGGTCGCGGCAGCTGTCGTCGCCTTGGCAGGTGCCGCGGCAGGTTGTGCCGCTGCAGTTGCGCCGGCGGCGCATTCACTCTTGCGGAAATCGTTCCATTTCATGCCGTTGAGCGTGCCGGCAGCCTTGGCGGCCTGGTATTTGGTGCTGCATTCCTTGGCCGTCAGGCCCGGCGCAGCGTCGTCGGCGGTGGCTGCCGCAGCCTTGGTCGTGGCGGCGGGTTGTGCGGCTGCCGTCGCGTCGGCGGCGCACTGGGTCTTGCGGAAATCGTTCCACTTCATGCCGTTCAGCGTGCCGGCGGCTTTTGCCGCTTGGTACTTGGTGCTGCACTCCTTCGCCGTCAGCCCAGGCGCCGCATCGTCGCCGGCGGCTGCCTTGGTGGTGTCGGCGGCCTTGGCCGTGGCTTTGGCTGGGGCGGGATCGGTCGTAGCGGCGGTGGCATCGGTGCCGCATTGGGCCTTGCGGAACTGGTTCCAGTTCTGCCCGCCAAGCGTTCCCGCATCCTTGGCCGCGTTATACTTGGTGCTGCACTCGGCCATGGTCAGCGCATTGGCAGGCGCCGCCAGGAATAAGGTCGCGACGGCAAGGCCCGTCAAAGTGGCAAGTCGATGGATGAGCATGCGTTTTCTCCCTATGGCGGTTCATGATATGTCCCAGTGCAGCAATAGCGCTCAACGGCTGGTTGCGCCAGATGCTAAGTAGCGTAGAGACAATTTAGAAGTGCATTCTTTTCTTTAAGGTGATGAATTCGTTGCCGGGACTGTTTCCCAGCCAAGTTCGTCCGGGTGCATTGCACGGAGAGCGCGCATATGGCTCGTTCCCAGCGAGTACACTGCGTCGCATGACAGCCAGTCAAATCGGCGGGTGCGACGGACCTGAGCCTATCTCTGTCTGAAGCAGCGCGATGCGGATTCGGGTTCAAGGCCACACTGTCACAAACCAAAGGATCCAGATGAGGTTTGAGGTTGACGTTTCTGATGCTGCTGCCGCAACAAGGGCTCGAAACTTGAAAATCAACACATTAGCGTGACGCAAAACACACAAGACAACAATTTTCTAAGGATTGGTCGTCCATAATCATACAATGTGATGACAGAGCTCGGCCGATTTTATGGCATGAGATGCTCGGAAAGAACCATCGGGAAGCTGGCTAGCATGGCAGGACATTATTTCGGTACGGACGGTATTCGTGGGCGCGCCAACAAGTTTCCAATGACGGCGGAGGTCGCCATGAGGGTCGGCATGGCCGCCGGCCTCTCGTTCCAGCGCGGCAGCCACCGCCACCGCGTCGTGCTCGGCAAGGATACCAGGCTTTCCGGCTACATGATCGAGAACGCGATGGTGTCGGGCCTGTGCGCCGCCGGCATGGATGTCTTCCTGCTCGGCCCGATCCCGACGCCAGCGGTTGCAATGCTGGTGCGCTCGCTGCGCGCTGATATAGGGGTGATGATCTCTGCCTCGCACAACCCCTATTACGACAATGGCATCAAGCTGTTCGGCCCCGATGGCTACAAGCTGTCCGATGAGATCGAGGAGCGTATCGAGGGGATGCTCGACAAGGATATCGAACTGGCGCTTGCCGATTCTGATGGGCTCGGCCGCGCCAAACGCGTCGACGGCGTGCATGACCGCTATATTGAATTCGCCAAGCGCACGCTGCCGCGCTCGATGTCGCTGTCGGGCCTGCGCATCGTCGTCGATTGCGCCAATGGCGCCGCCTACAAGGTGGCGCCCGACGCGCTATGGGAACTCGGCGCCGAGGTCGTTGCCATCAATGTCGAGCCCAACGGCTTCAACATCAACAAGGAATGCGGCTCGACCCATCCGGCCGGCCTGCAAAAGAAGGTGCACGAGGTGCGCGCCGATATCGGCATAGCGCTCGACGGCGATGCCGACCGCGTCGTCATTGTCGACGAGAACGGCGCGATCGTCGATGGCGACCAGATCATGGCGCTGATCGCCGAATCCTGGCACCAGAGCGGGCGGCTGGCCGGCGGCGGGGTCGTCTCGACGGTGATGTCCAATCTCGGCCTCGAACGCTTCCTCGGCGACATGAACCTGCAGTTGCATCGCACCAAGGTCGGCGACCGCTATGTCGTCGAGCACATGCGTGCCCATGGGCTCAATGTCGGCGGCGAACAGTCGGGCCACATCGTGCTGTCCGATTTCTCGACCACCGGCGACGGCCTCGTCTCGGCGCTCCAGGTGCTCGCCTGCATCAAGCGGCAGAACCGGCCGGTCAGCGAATTGTCGAAGAAGTTCGAGCCGGTGCCGCAGCTGTTGAAGAACGTGCATATTTCCGGCGGCAAGCCGCTGGAGGAGGCGCCGGTCAAGGCAGCGATCGAAGATGCGCGCCATCGCCTCGGCAAGGCCGGGCGCTTGGTCATCCGGCCATCCGGCACGGAGCCGCTCATCCGTGTCATGGCGGAGGGCGACGACCCGCAGCTTGTCGAGTCCGTGGTCAACGACATCGTCGAGGTCATTTCGGAAACGCGCAGCGCCGCCTGATCTCCCTCCAATATCAGTTCAAAAAGCCCGCCTTGCCGGCGGGCTTTTTGTTGGATCGCCTGTCAGTCCTGCAACAGCAACGGCCGCCAGAATCCTCGGATTTTAGAGATTCGTGGTTAATCGATACGGTTAAACGCCTTTTAACCTTTCCGATTCATTATCCACAACTGAGGTCAATCATATTTCGGGCGCGTTCGCCGTTCGAGGGTTCTCAGGGGTGATAAGCATGTTCAACACAGCAAGAATGGCTCTCCTGGCCGCGCTGTTTGCCGGCGTCGGGCCGGCATTCGCCGCCGATTTCGTCGAGCCGCCGGTGGTCGAGGAGGCGCCGCCACCGATCGCCTACGAGCCGCCGGCCGAGTATGGCGGCTGGTATATCCGCGGCGATATCGACTATCACTGGTCGAAGTTTCGCGGTGGCGACTATATCACCTACGGTGTAGCGCCCCAGAATCCCGGCAAGTTCGATACAGGCAAGCTGGATGGCGCCTTCTCGGCCGGCGCCGGTGTTGGTTACCAGATCGACGAGCATTTCCGTACCGATCTCACCTTGGACTGGATGAGCAAATCCAAATTCCGCGGCTCGACCAACGGCTTCTGCGGCGTATTACAAACCCCTTGCACATCCGTCGACACCTCGTCCTATTCGGCGCTGCTGCTCTTGGCCAACGCCTATGTCGATATCGGCACCTGGCATGGCGTCACACCTTATGTCGGAGCGGGCATCGGCGGCGCCTGGGTCAAGTGGGATGAACTGCACAACGTCGATGACGACGGCGAGTTCGAGCATCATGGCGGTAAGGGCTGGCGTTTTGCATATGCTGCGATGGCGGGCGCATCCTACTGCCTGACCGACCGCGTAAAGCTCGATGTCGGCTACCGCTTCAGCCACATCAACGGCGGCAAGATGTTCGAATATGCTTCGGATAGCAATGTCGGCCCAGGTTATGACCGAGGCATCAACGTGCACGAAGTGCGCGGCGGCCTGCGCTACCAGTTCGGCAGGTCGGACTGTGCTCCGCCCCCGGAGCCCTATGTTCCGGAACCCGAGCCCGTCTACACCAAGTAGTCGCTTCGAAATCGAAGAATTCGTCGACCGCCCGGCTTCTGCCGGGCGGTTTCGTTTGGCTGCCTAAAGATGCTGCGTTGCTCTGTAATACCGTCCAGCTCGAGGAGCGAAAACGGATCAAATCAATTGCTAACGCCTGTTATCCTTAACCCGCACTTAACCACTATGGTTAACAATGCTCTCTGAAACGGCGCGCGCGATCGCGAATGCGCCAAGTCGGGAGCCGGGGACCATGACATTCAAATCGCCTGTAGTGCTGGCGCTTGCAGCAGTCGTCCTGATGCCGCTCACGCCGGCGCTTGGCGCCGATTACGATCCGCCGGTCTATGTCGACCAGGCGCCCGACTATGTACCGGTCGAGGTTGGCTCGGGATGGTATCTGCGCGGCGATGTCTCCTATCTGGTGCAGAAGAGCTTCAAGGATGAGGATTTCGCCTTCACGCCCGCGAGCTTCGACGAAAAGGAAGATCCCATCTTCGCCAGCATAGGCTTCGGCTACCATTTCAACGACTATCTGCGGGCCGATCTCAATGTCGGCTATCTTCCCGGCAACAAGATCGACGTCGGCTATAACGACGGAACGACGGTGGCATCGGCGACCCTGAAGAACTATGCCTTCTCAGGCATACTCAATGGCTATGTCGACCTTGGCACCTATGTCGGAATCACACCTTATCTCGGCGCTGGTATCGGTGTCGTCCAGAGCAAGCGTCGCCTCTCGGCGAGCTACTTCACGGACAACGCCAACCCCGCCGACGATTTCGTCCTGCGTGACAACAAGACCCAATACTCCTTCGCCTACACGCTGAATGCCGGCCTTGCCTACCAAGTGTCCAAGAACGTCTCAGTCGATCTGGGCTATCAGTATTTTTCCGCGCCAGACGCCGAATATGTGACTGCGGAGAGCCTGACTTCTTTTCCGATCCGCAAAGGAATCAACAATCATCAAGTCAAAGTCGGACTACGCTACGACCTCTGGTAGGCTCGATCGAAGCCGAGGCGTTAACAATGGCGGGTCGTAGGCCCGCCGTTCGCATTTTTGCCCCGGGCGCTGGCAATATCCTGACAGCGACAAAAACTTTCCCCTTGACGCCGAAAGCCTGAACGCATATCGCCGTTCGTGGGCCACCCCTCCCCAACGAGGGGCCACTATCTGGAAGGATAGACCACGATGACGACGCATACGAAGCCCGGATTCCGTCCGGCAAATCCCAATTTTTCCTCAGGTCCCTGTGCAAAACGCCCCGGCTGGTCGGTCGAGGCGCTCAAAAATGCCGCGCTCGGGCGCTCGCACCGTGCCAAGATCGGCAAGACCAAGCTCGAACAAGCGATCGATCTGACGCGGGAAATCCTCCAGGTTCCGGCAGACTATCGCATCGGCATCGTGCCGGCCTCGGACACCGGCGCGGTCGAAATGGCGCTGTGGTCGCTGCTCGGCGAACGCGGCGTCGACATGGTCGCCTGGGAGAGCTTCGGCTCCGGCTGGGTCACCGATGTGGTCAAGCAGCTGAGGCTTGCCGATGTGCGCAGGTTAGAGGCCGACTACGGGGCACTGCCCGACCTGACCAAAATAGACTTCGACCGCGACGTGGTCTTCACCTGGAACGGCACGACGTCGGGCGTGCGCGTGCCGAACGGCGATTTCATCCCGGCCACCCGCAAGGGCCTGACCATTTGCGACGCCACTTCGGCGGCCTTTGCGCAAAAGCTCGATTTTCAGAAACTCGACGTCGTCACCTTCTCCTGGCAGAAGGTGCTGGGCGGTGAGGGCGCGCATGGCATGCTGATCCTCAGCCCGCGCGCCGTCGAACGCCTGGAAAGCTACAAGCCGGCCTGGCCACTGCCGAAGATCTTCCGCCTCACTTCCGGCGGTAAGCTGATCGAGGGCATCTTCAAGGGCGAGACTATCAACACGCCGTCGATGCTGTGCGTCGAGGACTATCTCGATGCGCTGCATTGGGCGAAGTCGATCGGCGGCCTCGATGCGCTGATCGCCCGTGCCGACGCCAATGCCGCCGTGCTCGATGGCTTTGTCCGGAAATCTTCCTGGCTCGGCCATCTTGCAGCCGACCCGGCGACGCGCTCGAACACATCGGTATGCCTTTCCTTCACCGATCCGGATGTCGCGGCACTCGACGCCGACGGACAGGCCGCGTTCGCCAAGGCAATTGTCTCGGTGCTCGACAAGGAAGGCGTCGCCTATGACATCGGCGCCTATCGCGACGCACCGCCCGGCCTGCGCATCTGGTGCGGCGCGACGGTCGAGGCCTCCGACCTCGAGGCGCTGCTGCCTTGGCTGGACTGGGCCTTTGCCGCGCAAAAGGCGTCGCTCAAAGCGGCGGCCTGATCCCTCCCCCTCGAGGGGAGGGTGGCCCGAAGGGCCGGGTGGGGTCGCCTCCACCCGCTCAACGACACGAGCTCAACGATCCACCATCCAGAAAGATTCGGCCGCATCCGGCCGCACCGACCCCACCCCGGCGCTTCGCGCCGACCCTCCCCTCAAGGAGGGACGCCAATCGCAAAGGACCAAGCCAATGCCTCGCGTTCTCGTCTCGGATAAACTTTCCACCACCGCCGTGCAGATCTTCAGGGATCGCGGCATCGACGTCGACTATTTGCCGGATCTCGGCAAGGATAAGGAAAAACTGCTCGAGGTGATCGACCAGTATGATGGGCTGGCCATCCGCTCGGCGACAAAGGTCACGGAGAAGCTGATCAACGCCGCGACCAGGCTGAAGGTCGTGGGCCGCGCCGGCATCGGCGTCGACAATGTCGACATCCCGGCGGCGAGCCGCAAGGGCATCATCGTGATGAACACGCCCTTCGGCAATTCGATCACCACTGCCGAGCATGCGATCGCCATGATCTTCGCGCTGGCCCGCCAGATACCGGAGGCCAACGCCTCGACCCATGCCGGCAAATGGGAAAAGAACCGCTTCATGGGTGTCGAGATCACCGGCAAGACGCTGGGCATCATCGGCTGCGGCAATATTGGCTCGATCGTCGCTACGCGCGGCGTCGGCCTGAAGATGCATGTCATCGCCTTCGATCCGTTCCTGTCGGACAGCCGCGCCGAGGAGCTCGGCGTCGAAAAGGTCGAGCTCGACGAGCTGTTCGCCCGCGCCGACTTCATCACGCTGCACACACCGCTCACCGACAAGACGCGCAACATCATCGATGCCGCGGCGATCGCCAAAATGAAGACCGGTGTGCGCATCATCAATTGCGCGCGTGGCGGGCTGGTCGTCGAGGCCGACCTGATCGCGGCACTGAAAAGCGGCAAGGTGGCAGGCGCCGGCATCGACGTGTTCGAGGTCGAACCGGCGGAGTATAATGAACTGTTCGGCATGGAGAATGTCGTGGCGACGCCGCATCTCGGCGCGTCGACCACCGAAGCGCAGGAGAATGTCGCCCTTCATGTCGCCGAGCAGATGTCCGACTATCTGATCAAGGGCGCCGTTTCCAACGCCATCAACATGCCGTCGATCACCGCCGAAGAGGCGCCGCGGCTGAAACCTTTCGTCAAGCTTGCCGAAGTGCTCGGCGCCTTTGTCGGCCAGGTCACCGAGGATCCAATCAAGGAGGTCGAGATACTGTTCGACGGCTCGACCGCGACGATGAACACGCGCGCGCTGATCAGCGCCACCCTTGCCGGGCTGATCCGGCCGCAGGTCTCCGACGTCAACATGGTGTCGGCGCCGATCATGGTGAAGGAGCGCGGCATCATCGTCGCCGAGGTCAAGCGCGACAAATCCGGCGTGTTCGACGGCTATATCAAGCTCACGGTCAAGACCGAGCATAGGACACGCTCGATCGCCGGCACCTGCTTCTCGGATGGCAAACCGCGCTTCATCCAGATCAAGGGCATCAATCTCGACGCCGAGGTCGGCCAGCACATGCTCTACACGACGAATGCCGATGCGCCTGGGATCATCGGCCTGCTCGGCACGGTCTGCGGCGAGAACGGCGTCAACATCGCCAATTTCCAGCTCGGCCGCAACCGGCCGGGCGGCGATGCCATCGCATTGCTCTATCTCGATGCGCCGTTCCCGGAAAAGGTGTTGGCGCAGGTGCGCTCGCACAAGTCGATCGACTCCGCCAAGCGGCTGCACTTCGACGTCGGCGTGGCCTGAAATTCGGTCACCCCGTGTGCAGCAGCACGCGGGGCGCTTCCACGGTCGTTGATGGACCGCAGTCAAACGTCGCGGCAAGCGACTTCATTCAGCGGCGGATATCGCCGTCTTCCGTCCGCTGTATTCGGCGAGGCTGATGCCGCTGAGCACCAGCGCGAGTGCCAGCGCCTGATAGAGCTGGAATGTCTCGCCGACGATCAGCACCGACAGCAGCGTACCGAAGATCGGCACCAGATTGATGAACAGGCCGGCCCTGTTGGCGCCGATCAGCTCGTTGCCCCTGATATAGAAGATCTGCGAAATGACCGAGGCACCGATGGCGGTATAGAACGCGACCGCCCAGCCGCGGGCATCGGGGACGATGACCTTGCCGGCGGCAATCTCCCACAGGAAGAAAGGCAGCGATGTGATGAGTGCGGCAACCGACAGCGCCAGCATCAGGCTCTGCCAGCGGATGGCCGGCTTCAGCCGCAACCCGACCGAATAGAAGGAGTAGCAAAGCACGGCGATCAGCATGATGGCGTCGCCGAAGTTGAGATCCAGCCTGAGAAGCTGGCGTGGATCGCCATGGCTCGCCGTCACCGCGACGCCGGCGATGGTCAGCACGACGCCGATGATCTGCACGCCGTTGACGCGCAGGCGAAAGAACACGAAATTGGCGATGATGATGACGATCGGGATCGCCGCCTGCTCGATCGAGACGTTGATTGCCGTGGTGTAGTTAAGCGCCGTGTAGAAGATCGTGTTGAAGAAGGCGAAGCCGCAAGCGCCGAGCCCGCCAAGCAGCAACCAGTGCCTGCGCACCACCGACCAGTCTTGGCGCAGCGTTGCCCAGCCGATCGGCAGCAAGATCAGAACCGCCAGCAGCCAACGCAGGAAGACAAGTGTCATCGGCGAGATATGACCGACCGCCAGCTTCCCCGCCACGGAGTTGCCGCCCCACAGCAAGGTGGTGAACAGCAGGAACAGATAGGCGGCTCGATGCATCGTGAAGTCCCGGCCAGGCGGAGAGAAATGCGCGGTCGATGCGGGCCTATTGCGGCAGCTCGCGCAAGTAAATGATGTCAAAGGCGAAAATTGTTGTGCCTCGGAGCGTTTTGGGCGGCAAAGAATGGTCGCGCTCGCCCGGTCTTGACGCTATAGAGGCCTGTCGTTTCGAACCGTTTCAAGCTGCCTGGCGCGGCATCTCAAGGGAAAAGAAGCATGGCCAATGTGGTGGTCGTCGGCTCGCAATGGGGCGATGAGGGCAAAGGCAAGATCGTCGACTGGTTGTCCGAGCGCGCCGACGTTGTCGTGCGCTTCCAGGGCGGCCACAATGCCGGCCATACGCTGGTCGTCGATGGCAAGGTCTACAAGCTGTCGCTGCTGCCGTCCGGCGTGGTGCGGCAAGGCAAGCTGTCGATCATCGGCAATGGCGTCGTCTTCGATCCGCACGCTTTCGTCGCGGAGGTGGCGAAATTGAAGGCGCAGGGCGTCGAGGTGACGCCGGACCGCCTGAAAATAGCCGAAAACACCGCGCTTATCCTGTCGCTGCACCGGGAGCTGGACGGATTTCGCGAAGACGCCGCTTCCAATTCCGGAACGAAGATTGGCACGACCCGTCGCGGCATCGGTCCGGCCTACGAAGACAAGGTGGGCCGACGCGCGGTCAGGGTGATGGATTTGGCGGATTTGGAAACGCTGCCCTTGAAGGTCGACAGGCTGCTGACGCACCACAATGCGCTGCGCCGTGGGCTCGGCCATGCCGAGGTCACGCATGAGGCGATCATGAGCGAGCTGATCTCGGTCGCCGACGAGATTCTGCCCTATATGGACCGGGTCTGGAAAATCCTCGATGACAAGCGCCGCGCCGGCGAGCGCATCCTGTTCGAAGGCGCGCAAGGCACGCTGCTCGACATCGACCATGGCACCTATCCGTTCGTTACCTCCTCCAATACGGTTGCCGGCCAGGCCGCCGCTGGATCCGGCGTCGGCCCGGGCGCCATCGGCTATGTGCTCGGCATCACCAAGGCCTACACGACGCGCGTTGGCGAAGGCCCGTTTCCAACCGAACAGAAGAACGAGATCGGCGAGTTCCTGGGCACGCGCGGCCATGAATTCGGCGTCGTCACCGGCCGCAAGCGCCGCTGCGGCTGGTTCGATGCCGTGCTGGTCCGCCAGGCTGTCGCCGTCAACGGCATCAAGGGCATTGCGCTGACCAAGCTCGATGTGCTCGATGGGCTGGACGAGATCAAGGTCTGCACCGGCTACCGCCTCGACGGCGAGGCGATCGATTACCTGCCGGCCAGCCAGGGCGCGCAGGCGCGCGTCGAACCGGTCTACGAGACGCTGGAGGGGTGGAAAGGCACCACCGCCGGCGCGCGCAGCTGGAACGACCTGCCGGCCCAGGCGGTGAAGTACGTCCGCTACATCGAAGAGCTGATCGGCGCGCCGGTCGCACTCCTTTCCACCAGCCCTGAACGGGACGACACGATACTTGTGACCGATCCGTTTCAAGACTAGTTTCTCAGCCTTTCCGGGCATTGCGGCTGATTTGCGGGGGCCGGCCCAGAAACAAAATGCAGGTCGACTGAAGCATGGTAGATTTTGTTTCTGTTCTGAAAAAGACGCTCGACAATCTCGGCGAGCCGTCGGCGGAGGTGCGCGCCAGGGTCTACGACAAGGCCCGTTCGACGATTGCAAAGAAGATTGCCGAACGCGATCCACCGCTTGCGCCGTCGGACGTCGCCAGGCAGAAGCGTGCACTCGAAGATGCCATCGCAAGCATTGAGCGAGAGTATGGCAAACCGGCGCCGGCATCCGATCCGCTGGCGGAGCTGGAGGACATCTTCTCCTCCATCGACCGCAACAAGAACCAGCCCAGCCATGTCCGCCAGCCGGCCAAAACCGAGCCGGCCAAGACCGAGCCGGCAAAGACCGGGCCGGCACAGACTGGGCCGGCATGGCAGCCCACGCCCGCCAAGCCGGCGTCGAACTGGCAAAAGCCGCAGCCCGTCGCTCTTTCTCAGGAGCGCGCTGGTCCGCCGCCGTCCGACATGGATCTTCCGACAGCCGATGACCAAGACGGGGTTTTTCGGGGCGATGACTTTTCCAACGACGGCGACCCCGCGGAGGACAGGTTCCAGCGGCTCCATCCTGCCGAGCGCAGGCGCAGCTATGGCGGTGTGATTGCCGCTGCCGTCGCCTTGCTGGTCATTGCCGGTGGCGGTTACGGCATGTGGCTGAACAAGGATGCGTTCGGCAGCATGCTCGGCCTCGACGGGACCAAAACCGTCGCCACCGAACCGCTGGTAAAGCCAGCCCCGGCCAAGCCGGTGGCCGATGCGGCCGTCCCGGCCGCCGCGCCTCCGACGGAGGCCGGCGAAGGCGCTAAGTTCACGCAGCGCCTGACGCCCGAAGGCCACGAGGTCGATCCCGGCCCCGCGGCCGGGCAGGCGGGCATCGGCGAAGGCGAATCCGTCGCCGCGCTGACCACGCCGCCGTCGGCCGCACAAACGCCGACCAGCCCGGTACCCGCCGCGCCGGCACCGGCCGCGCCCGCAGACGCGCAAGCCACGGCCAATGCTCCAGCAGTCGACGGGTCCGCTGCACCAACTCCCGCAACGCCGCCCGCCAACGGGGCGGCAGCGCCGGCCGATGCTGCAGCTGTCCCGCCAGCGCCTGCAGCGGCCGCCACACCGCCCGTGGCGGCAGCGGCACCGACGGTAGTTCCGCCGGAAGCCGCGCTGGCCGTCGGCCAGAAAGCGATCTTCTACGAGGAGCGCACCAGCACCGCTCAAGGCTCGGCCGAGCCCGGCAATATCGTCTGGTCACTGGTGCAGGAATCGCCCGGCGGCGACCTGCCGCCCGAGCCGGCGATCCGCGCCGAGGCGACCATTCCAGGCAAGGATATCCAGTTGCGCATGACGATCCGTCGCAACACCGACCAGACACTGCCGGCCAGCCATATCATCGAGATGATCTTCCTGACGCCTGACGGCTTCGAGGGCGGCGGCGTCGACAACATCCTGCGTGTCGCCATGAAGGGCTCCGAGCAGGATGCCGGCAGCCCGCTGATCGGCATCCCGGCCAAGATCGCCGACGGTTTCTTCCTGGTTGCGCTCAACGATACCAAGGCAGATGAAGACGCCAATCTGACCTTGCTCAGGGGCCAGGACTGGATCGACGTGCCGGTCGTCTACAAGACCGGGCGGCGGGCGCTGCTCACGATGGAAAAGGGCATTCCGGGCGAGAAGGTGTTCGACGAGGCGCTGAAGGCCTGGCAAACCAAGACGGCGGGTTGAGGCCGGCTCACCAGCCCAACCCCTCTTTGGCTCAGAAGCCTTGGAACAACATGTCGATTGCGCTCACGATGTCGTCGTGATGGCGAGAAAGATTTCCTTCGGCAATGGGCAATTCAGATGTCATCAAGGCTGACATGAATTGAGTGACCATGACATGGTCCTTACCGTTGATGGTGAAGATAGGATTTAGCCGGCGGCCCGGCACTGGAGCCTTATTGGCTGGCATCAGCGGGACGACTACCTTGGTGTCGAGCCGTCCCAGAAGGTCGGACTGGAGATCGAGAAGATAACCGTCGCCTTCGGCAGTCTGGTAGAAATCATAACGCGCCATCAAAACAGCCGGTGCTTGGCCAGAGGCAAGCCGTTGCGCCTGACATAGTCATTGGAACTCTCGATCGCTTCCTTGTTTTCCTCCTGCCATCGCCGGGTTTTTTCGGCCGAAATCGCCTTGGCGATACCCTCTTCTGCAGCGCGGGATATATTGATGCCCAACGCCTTGGCGTCCTCGATCAATCCGGAGTCGATCGATGTATTAACCGACTTTCTTTGGGTTTTTGGATTCGATCGAGGCATGGAGCCGCTCCCATTTATGCGCATAATGTAGGCGCATATGAGCGTGCATTCAACCTCTCACCCCTCCATCTCTTCGCGCAGCATCTCGAGTTCCAGCCATTCCTCTTCGAGCGCTTCCAGCGTGGCGCGCTCCTTGTCGAGCGCGGCAATCGTCTTCTGGAACGACGCCGGGTCGCGCTCATAATAGGCCGGATCGGCGATGTTGTTCTCCAGCCGCGAGATCGAGGCCGACACCGCCTCGATCTTCTTGGGTAAGGTTTCCAGCGCGAATTTCTGCTTGAACGACAGTTTCTTGGCCAGGCCCCTGCTAGCGGCCGCTTCGCTCCTGCTTGCCGCCGTCGCCTCGCCGGTCTCTGCCTTCGGCCGCGCCTTGCGGTCGTCCAGCCTGGTGCCGCCGCGCTGCGCCAGCATATCGGAATAGCCGCCGGCATATTCGATCCAGCGGCCGTCGCCATCCGGCGCGATGATGCTGGTCATCGTGCGGTCGAGGAAATCGCGATCGTGGCTGACCAGGATCACCGTGCCGGCAAAGCCGGCGACCAGTTCCTGCAGCAGCTCCAGCGTCTCCATGTCGAGATCGTTGGTCGGCTCGTCGAGCACAAGCAGGTTTGCCGGCCGCGCCAAAACGCGGGCGAGGATCAGCCGTGCCCGCTCGCCGCCCGAAAGCTCGCGCACCGGCGTGCGCGCCTGTTCCGGCTTGAACAGGAAGTCCTTCATGTAGGACACGACGTGGCGCTGCTCGCCATTGATGACAAGGTTCTCGCCGCGTCCGTCGGTGAGATACTGCGCCAGTGTCTCCTGCGGATCGACGGCCTCGCGCTTCTGGTCGAGCGTGGCGATCTCCAGGTTGGTGCCGAGCCGCACCGTGCCTGCGTCCGGCTTCAATTCGCCGGTCAGCATCTTCAATAGCGTCGTCTTGCCGGCGCCGTTCGGCCCGACCAGACCGACGCGATCGCCGCGCTGGATGCGTGTCGAGAATCCCTTGACCAGGGTCAGATCGCCAAAGCTCTTCTCGATGTTCTTGGCCTCAATCACCAGCTTGCCGGATTCGGCGGCGTCGCTGGCTGTCATCGTCGCCGCACCCTCGGCGCCACGATGACCGCGAAAGCGCTGGCGCATGGTCTGCAACTCACCGAGCCGGCGCATGTTGCGCTTGCGCCTTGCCGTCACGCCATAGCGCAGCCAGTGCTCCTCGCGCACGATCTGGCGGCCGAGCTTGTGCTGCTCGCGCTCTTCCTCCTCCAACACCGTGTCGCGCCATTCCTCGAAATAGGCAAAGCCCTTATCGAGACGGCGGGTCTGGCCGCGGTCGAGCCAAATTGTGGCGCGTGACACGCGTTCGAGAAAACGGCGGTCATGCGAGATGACGACCAGGGCCGAGGAGGTGCGGGCAAGCTCCTCCTCCAGCCATTCGATAACCGAAAGGTCAAGATGATTGGTCGGTTCATCGAGGAGAAGAATGTCGGGCTCGGGCGCCATGACGCGGGCGAGTGCCGCGCGCCGCGCCTCGCCCCCGGAGAGGTCGTTCGGCCGTTCCTCGCCGGTCAGGCCGAGATGCTCCATCAGATAGGTGGCGCGGTAGGGATCATCGGCGGGCCCGAGCCCCACCTCGACATAGGCGCGAACGGTCGCAAAACCGTCCATGTCGGGCATTTGCGGCAAATAGCGCACCGTCGCCGAAGGCTGGCGGAAGACTTCGCCGTCCTGCGGTTCGATCAGCCCGGCAGCGATCTTGAGGAGCGTCGACTTGCCAGAGCCGTTGCGCCCGACCAGGGCGATCTTGTCGCCAGCTGACGCCGTCAGGGCGGCACCGTCGAGCAGCGGCGCGCCGCCAAAGGTCAGCTTTATCCCGTCGAGATTGAGAAGCGGCGGCGCCATGTCAGCTTTCAGGTAGGGGAAAAGGATGCGCGAGCAGCAGCGCGCGGCCGCTGGCCAGCGCGATTTCCAGCCGGCCCTTGACCTCGTTGGAAATGGTCAGCGACGAGCCGAAGGCAACCTCGACATGGGCGAGCGGCCATTTGGCGCCGGTGACTGTCAGGCCGGCGAGATCCGAAAAGCCGAGCACCGAAAACAGCGTACCGTCGACATAATCGAAGCCAGTCTTTCCAGGCAGCAAAGGAATGCCTTCCTGTGCGCCGCTGGTCAAAAGCACTTCCGTTCCGCCTTCCGCCAGCCGGACGCTGAGCGCCAAATGCAGGAAGATGTGGTCGGTGCGTTTGCCGCCGAAGGCGCCTGCGAGCACAAGGCTGGTCGCACCGCGTTCGAGCGCGGCGGCGATAGCGAGTTCACCGTCGGTCTTGTCCTTTTCGGCGGGAAACACCTGCCGTGGCACGGCGGCCAGATCCTCCGGCAAATCGGCAGGCACGGAATCGAAATCGCCGACCCAGAGTTCCGGCATCAGGCCCAGCATAAGGGCATGGCCGATACCGGCATCGGCAGCGATGACGCGGGAGCCTTCGACCTGGCGGTCGAGCAGCGGCGTGCGGATGAGATCGCCGCCAAGCAGGATGGTGAATGTGCTCATATCTCGTGGCCCTTACCAGCCCTGCCCCGGAAACGGAAGATGAAACGGCAGATGAAACAGGACGCCGCGCTTTGGATGCCCGGCAAACTTCCGCTTGCGCAGCACTTCGGCCGGGCCTATGTGTCGATACGCTCTAACGGGGTGCCGGACGCGATCTTCGCGGACCGGCTGAGAGGCAAGACTGCCAACCCGCTGAACCTGATCCGGTTTGTACCGGCGGAGGGATTAGACGTTTCGGACAGCCCGACGCCTCAATTCCTTTCAACGCGAACGAAGGAGGCGCCGATGCGCAGTTTTTTCCACTCTCTTGCCTCGATTATCCTGCTTGCGGCATCCGTGCTTGCCCTACCGGGGCAGGCATCGGCACAGGATAAGCTGACCGTCTATACCTATGAAAGCTTCACCGCCGATTGGGGTCCGGGACCGGCGGTGAAGAAGGCCTTCGAGGCCGAGTGCACCTGCGTCGTCGAATTCGTCTCGGTCGCCGACGGCGTGGCACTGCTCAACCGTGTGAAGCTGGAAGGGGCCGCGACCAAGGCCGATATCGTGCTTGGCCTCGATACCAATTTGACGGCGGACGCCAAGGCAACCGGCCTGTTTTCGCCGCATGGCGCCGTGACGGACGTCAGTGTGCCGGGTGGCTGGAGCGACGATATCTTCGTGCCGTTCGACTATGGCTATTTCGCTATCGTCTACGATAGCGAAAAACTGAAGAGCCCGCCGAAGAGCCTCAGGGAATTGGTCGAGGGCGATGCCGGCGACAAGATCGTCATCCAGGATCCGCGCACCTCGACGCCGGGCCTTGGCCTGCTGTTGTGGGTCAAGTCGGTCTATGGCGACAAGGCTCCGGAAGCCTGGGCCAAACTCAAGGCAAAGGTGCTGACGGTGACGCCGGGCTGGAGCGAGGCCTACGGCCTGTTCACCAAGGGTGAGGCGCCGATGGTGCTGTCCTATACCACTTCGCCAGCCTACCACATGGTTGCCGAAAACACCTCGCGCTACCAGGCGGCGTCCTTCGAGGAAGGCGAATATCTGCAGATCGAGGTCGCTGGGATCACCACCAAGGGCGCGAAGAACCCGCTGGCGGAAAAGTTCATCGCCTTCATGACCGGGCCGAAATTCCAGGATCTCATTCCCGAAACCAACTGGATGTTCCCGGCCGGCAAGACCGACAAGCCGCTCAATCCGGCGTTCGACAAGCTCGTCAAACCGACCAAAACCTTGCTGTTCAGCTCGGAAGAGGTCGCCGCAAATCGCAAGGCCTGGGTCGACGAGTGGCTGGCGGTGATGAGCAAGTAGCTCGGATTGAAAGATGATCGCCCTACGGCGCCCCCCTCTGTCCTGCCGGACATCTCCCCTACAAGGAGGGAGATTGGCCGTCATGCCGGCTTTCGCCAATCTCCGACATTGCCGGAATGAGCGGAGCGCTGAACCTGCCAATCTCTCCCCATGTGGGGGAGATGTCCGGCAGGACAGAGGGGCGCGCGAAGGAACGCAATCCTCGCTAAGAATCTCGAATCTGGTGGTCTAGCGTGCAACGCGCGCCATCATCGGATACCCGCGTCGCTGCCGGTATCGTCGCGCTCGCCGCCATCGCGCTGCTGATCGGCGGGGCATTCGCCGGGCTCGTCGTCGAAGCCATGCGCGACCTGTCGGGCGCCGCCTCCGCCTTTGATTCCTATCTCCTCCGTGTTGCCCGCTTCACGCTCTGGCAGGCTCTGTTGTCGACCCTGCTCTCCGTCGCACCGGCGCTGTTCGTCGCGCGCGCGCTGTCGCGGCATCCACAGTTTTTCGGGCGAGGCTTTGTCCTGCAGCTTTTCGCCGTGCCGCTGGCGCTGCCGGCCATTGTTGCCGCACTCGGTGTCTTGGCACTCTATGGCCGCGCCGGGTATTTCGCCGGCTTGCTCGGTGCGATTGGCGGCCAGAACTGGCCCGGCATCTATGGCCTATCGGGTATTCTCGTCGCCCACGTCTTTTTCAACCTGCCGCTGGCAACGCGACTGTTCCTGGAAGCGTTGCAGACGGTGTCGGCTAACCAATGGCGGCTGGCGAGCCAGCTTGGCATGGGTGCTGCGCCGGCCTTCCGGCTGATCGAATGGCCGGCGTTGCGTGCGGCCCTGCCGGGCGTTGCCGGGCTCGTTTTCATGCTGTGCATCACCTCCTTCACCATCGTGCTTACGCTCGGCGGCGGGCCGCGCGCGACGACGCTGGAGGTTGCCATATACCAGGCGCTGCGTTTCGACTTCGACCCGGCGCGGGCGGTGACGCTGACCTTGTTGCAGATTGCCCTGACCTTCGTCGTCGTGCTGGCACTAACGCGGCTTGGCGCCAATATGACCGGCGACGCCAATCTGCCGGTAGCCCCGCGCCGGTATTTTTCAGCCGGTGCGGCCGAGACCGTGCTGAACGCACTGGTGATCGGGCTGGCACTGCTGTTTGTCGCCGGACCGATGGCGGCTACGCTGTCGGCCGGGCTTGGCGCCGATCTCGGCCGCCTGGCCGGCGAGAGCGCGGTGCGGCAAGCGACGGCGACCAGTGCCGTGCTCTCCCTCCTATCGGCGCTGCTCTCCTTGGCGTTGTCGCTGTCGCTGGTTATGGCGCGCCGGGCGCTGGCGCTCACCCGGCGGACCGGCAGGCGGACGCTGCTCGAACACCTGGCCGACACCGGTGCGGGGTTCGTCCTGGTGGTGCCGCCCATCGTCATCGGTGCCGGCTGGTTCCTGCTCCTGCGCAGCGTCAGCGATGTCTTTGCGATCGCCCCTGTCATGGTGGTTGTGGTCAATGCGGTGATGGCGATGCCGTTCGCCATCCGCGCCATCCGCCCCGCCTATGACGCGGCGAGCGAACGCCACGAACGGCTCTGTGCACAGCTTGGCATCTCGGGCTGGAACCGGTTGCGTCTGGTCGACTGGCCGTCGCTGCGGCGGCCGCTCGCCACCGGCTTCGCCTTCGCCATGGCGCTGTCGCTCGGTGATCTCGGCGTCATTGCGCTGTTCGGCAGCGATTCCGTGCAGACATTGCCCTATCTGTTGCTGGCGCGCATGGGCAGCTACCGCACCGAGGATGCGGCCGGCCTGGCGCTGCTGCTCGGCCTTGTCTGCCTGGCGCTTGTGCTGACCGCGGACTGGCTGGGAAGGAGGGAGAAATCATGATGCCGATCAGCCCGGAACGGTCGATTTCGGTCGAAAAAGGCGCGGCCGTGCGGCTCGATAATGTCTCGTTCAGCTATGGTGAAACGCCGCTTATATTCGATGTCGATTTCCCGGCGTCGGAAATCACCGCCATCATGGGGCCGAGCGGTTCGGGAAAGTCGACGCTGCTCAATCTGGTGGCCGGTTTCGAAGCGCCGCGGTCAGGCCGCGTGCTCATCGGCGGCGCCGACGTCAGCACTGCGCCGCCATCAGCGCGGCCGGTATCGATGGTGTTCCAGGAAAACAACCTGTTTGCCCATCTGTCCCTCGAGCAGAATGTCGGGCTCGGCCGCTCGCCTTCGCTCATGCTGAGCGAGGCTGACCGCGCCGCAATCGCCGCAGCGCTGAAGCGCGTCGGCCTTGCCGGCAAGGAAAGCCGGCTGCCGCGCGAACTCTCCGGCGGTGAGCGGCAGCGCGTCGCGCTCGCTCGGGTCCTGGTGCGCGACCGGCCGGTGTTGTTGCTCGACGAGCCGTTCGCTTCGCTCGGACCGGCACTGCGCGACGACATGCTCGACCTGGTCGCCGACGTCCATTCGGAGCAGCGCATGACGGTGCTATTCGTCACGCACCAGCCGGACGATGCGCGCCGTATCGGGCAAAACATGGTTTTCCTGGATGGTGGCACGGTTGCCGCGACGGGCACTGCGGCCGATTTTTTCGTCGGGGCTGGACCGGAGGCATTCCGACGCTATATCGGCTCGGGTCCGTTTGCGGCTGGATCACGAGATGTTGCCCGGAAGCGGACATAATTTATGGTCAAACCGGCGGAAGGCGAAGCGGCGCTTGCTTGCCATGGTCGAGGTAGTGTGGCTAGGTCCGCCAGGAGCTGGTCCGGCTTAGACCGTGATTTGCCCTTGCTGCCTCGTATCTGTCGGACGCACGAAGGACGCCGTAGCACTTGATTTTGCGCGTGATGCTTTCCGGAAATCGCGCCCGATTTTCGCGGTCACGTGCCAGGACTTGAAAGGAAGCCGATCTGCCGACCGGCATCGACAATCGGAGGGTGAAACCGCTGGCGCGCTTTCTGGCGCTGGCCGGTCTTGCCGTGGCGCTGGCAAGCTGCCAGATGTTCACGCCTCCCGACGTGCAGGAATCAGGCTTTCAGCCCTCAGACAAGCCGATCACGGTCGACAATGTCGCCGCCAACGGCAAGCTCGCCCAACTGGCGAAGGCGCAGCACCCGCGCATCCTCGCCACCTATGGCGGAGAATATTCCGACCCCAAGCTCGAGCGCATGGTGGCCAAGATCGTCGGCAGACTGACCGTAGTGTCGGCCAACCCGACCCAGACCTACCGCATCACCATCCTCAACTCGCCCAACGTCAATGCCTTCGCGCTGCCGGGCGGCTATCTCTACATCACCCGGGGCCTGCTGGCCTTGGCCAACGATTCAGCCGAGCTTGCCGCCGTCATTGCGCATGAGATGGGCCACGTTACGGCCAATCACGGCCTGCAGCGCCAGCAGCTGGAAGCCGAAGAGGGGTTGGCGACCAAGGTCGTTTCGGATGTGCTCGGCGACAACCCGACGGCCAAGGCGGCGCTGATCCGCGGCAAGCTGAGGCTGGCCCAGTTCTCGCGCAATCAGGAGCTGGAGGCCGACGCCATCGGCATCAAATCGATCGGCGAAGCCGGTTTCGATCCCTACGCCGCCGGCCGCTTCCTGCAATCGATGTCGGCCTATACCGATTTCCGCTCGATCAGCGGCGCCACCGACGCCAGCCTCGACTTCCTGGCGACGCACCCCAACACGCCGCAACGTATCGACCTCGCGCAGCGCCACGCCCGCCAATTCGGCGCGCCCGGTGTCGGATCGCGCGACCGCGATTCATTCCTTTCCGGCGTAGACGGGCTGCTTTACGGCGATACACCGGAGGAAGGCTATGTGCGCGGCGAAACTTTCCTGCATCCTGGCCTCGGCGTGTCGTTCTCGGTGCCCAATGGCTTCATCATCGACAATTCGGCAGCGGCGGTGACGGCGACAGGCCCGGGCGACATCGCCATCCGCTTCGACGGCGTTTCGATCGACAAGGGCCGCTCGTTGACCGACTACATCCGCAGCGGCTGGGTTGCCGGCCTCGACGACAGCAGCGTGCGCCAGGAGACGATCAACGGCAACGAAGCGGCAACCGCGCATGCTGGCGCCGATGGCTGGCAATTCGATATTGCGGTGATCCGCGCCGGCGGCCAGGTCTACCGCTTGCTGACCGCGGCGCCTTCGGCCAGCACCTCGCTGAGCACGGTGGCGCGCTCGGTCAGCGGCTCGTTCCGCATCCTGAGTGCTGCCGAGAAGGCGGCGTTGAAGCCGCTGCGTATCCGCATCGTCACGGTGCAGCCCGGCCAGACAATGGGCTCCCTGGCCGCACAGATGGTCGGCGTCGACCGCAAGCTGGATTTGTTCAGGGTGCTCAACGCGCTGTCGCCGGGCGCCGCCGTTTCGGCCGGCGACAAGGTCAAGATCGTCACCGACAAGTAATCGCGACGCTGCTTGTGTAAGGGCCAGAGCCTGAATACCGTGGCAAGCTGCGCGCCGCAACGAGGCGGTTTTGTACACTTTCTTCAATTTCATGATGAAAACGCTGGTCGCTAAAGCGGAGCGCAGCAGGTTTCCAAGGTTCTTTGTGGTGGTCTGCTGCCTGCTTTCGATTTCACTGGCGGTAGGCCTGACATATGTCAAACAGCATCAACCGGGCAGCGGGCAAGAAATAATCAGCCAGGACGTGGCACGTTAGGCTGCGAGAAATTCCGGGTTCTGCTTCACCAAAGCTGCCTTGAGCTTTTCCATGGCGCGCGCCTCGATCTGCCGGACACGTTCCTTGGAGATGCCGAGCGTCTCGCCGAGCGCTTCGAGCGTCGCGCCCTCGTCGCTCAGCCGGCGCTCCTCGATAATCCTGAGTTCTCGCGCATTGAGCGCGCCGAGCGCCGTCTTCAGCCAGACAGAGCGGCGTTCGACATCGATCGTGTCGCCGACGACCTCGTCGGGCAGCGGGTCATCCGAAACCAGGAACTCCATCCGCTCGGTTGCGCCCGCATCGTCGGCAAGCGGCGTGTTGAGCGAGCTGTCGGGTGCCGAAAGGCGGGAATCCATCATCGCCACATCGGCCTCGGAAACGCCGAGAGCCGCCGACACTTCGCGGTAAAGCGTGGCATTCGACGTCTGCTCGGCGCCGTTTGCCAGGCGGGCGCGCAGGCGCCGCAGGTTGAAGAACAGCGCCTTTTGCGCGGAGCTGGTGCCGCCGCGCACGATCGACCAGTTGCGCAGGATATAATCCTGCATCGAGGCGCGGATCCACCATGTCGCATAGGTCGAGAACCGCACCTCGCGCTCGGGCTCGAAACGGGCCGCGGCCTCCAGCAGCCCGACATGGCCTTCCTGGATCAGGTCGCCCAGGGGAAGGCCGTAGTGGCGGAACCGCGACGCCATGGAAATAACCAGCCGCATATGGGCGACGGTGATGCGGTGCAGCGCGTGCTGGTCATTGTTCTCCTTCCAGCGCAGCGCCAGGAGATGCTCTTCGTCGCGCTCCAGGTAAGGGGCTTTCATCGCCGCGCGAACCATGGTCCGTCCTGCACTGTCTTGCATCATGCCGCGCTCCTGCTTCAGGCGTTGCGGTGCGATCGCTGAATCGTGAGTTGGCGCCGATGGTTGAAATGGCGGCGCCGCGCCCTACAACAGCCAAGAACGTGCGATGCGGGGGAATGTTCCCCCGGACTGTCATGCCGATTGCGCTGTTCCAGGCGATTCGCCATCGGCCTTGACTCGGCCGGGTGCCGCCGGGAGGTGTTGGTTGAGAATGGGATTTCAAGGGCGCGAGATTTTTGAAATTTAGTTTCTTATTTTGGCATCGCGCATCTGTCATTTTCCGGCACTCGCAACGACGCCGGACATCGGCCAAGGACGGGATCACAGAAAAATGAAATGGCTCAAATCGCTCATTATCGCCGGAACGCTGCAGGTTCTGGCAATCGCCGCCGGTCATGCCGGCGCCAATCTCGACCAGATCAAGCAGTCCGGCGTCTTCAAGGTCGGCACGGAAGGAACCTATGCGCCCTTCACCTATCATGATGCTTCCGGCGCGCTGGTCGGCTTCGACGTCGAGATCGCCCGGGCCATCGCCGAGCGCGTCGGCGTCAAAGCCCAGTTCCTCGAAGGCAAATGGGACGGGCTGATCGCCGGTCTCGACGCCAACCGCTACGATGCCGTCATCAACGAGGTCGGCATCACCGAGGCGCGCAAGGCCAAATATGATTTCTCCGATCCTTACATCGCCTCCAAGGCGGTGCTGATCGTGCGCGGCGACAACACCGACATCAAGGGTTTCGCCGATCTCAAGGGCAAGAAGGCGGCGCAGTCGCTGACCTCGAATTTCGGCAAGCTGGCTGAAACCAATGGCGCCGAGCTCGTCGGCACCGACGGCTTCGACCAGTCGATCCAGCTTCTTCTCACCGGCCGCGCCGACGCCACCATCAACGACAGCCTGTCCTTCCTCGACTTCAAGAAGCACAAGCCCGACGCCAATGTGAAGATTGCCGCGCAGGAAGAAAACGCCGACTATTCCGGCGTCATCGTGCGCAAGGGCGATCCGGAACTGGTGGCCGCCATCAATAAGGCGCTGGCCGACATCAAGGCCGACGGTACCTACCAGAAAATCGCCGATACCTATTTCGGCCAGGACGTTTCGAAGTAAACGGCTTTTCTCGCGTGGGCCGAATGCCGGCCCGCGTCGTTCATGTCGCGGCGAGCTGTCTTTTACGGCCCGCCGCTTTCGCGTGATATGAGCGACGGCAATCTGGCAAGGAGGAGGCTTCGTGCCGCACTGGCTGCAATTGATGCTGGAA
Organism: Mesorhizobium sp. M0563; assembly: GCF_040321065.1. NCBI lineage: Bacteria > Pseudomonadati > Pseudomonadota > Alphaproteobacteria > Hyphomicrobiales > Phyllobacteriaceae > Mesorhizobium > Mesorhizobium sp. M0563. Next base: position 143,954 of record NZ_JAMYQV010000010.1, on the reverse strand, counting down.
TCCCTGCCTACGCTGCTGTGGGCTGCACTGATCTTCACCGTGCCGTTGACGCTGCTGTCGTTTGCATTCGGTCTTGTCCTCGGTCTGGTCGTGGCGCTTGTCCGGCTGTTCGGTCCCAAACCGCTGGTCGCCGTGGTCCGGTTCTACGTCTGGATCTTCCGCGGCACGCCGCTTCTCGTGCAACTGTTCCTTATCTTCTACGGCCTGCCATCGGTCGGCATCCTGCTCGACGCCTTTCCGGCAGCACTGATCGGCTTTACCTTGAACATCGGCGCATATTCGTCGGAAATCATCCGCGCCGTCATTGGTTCGGTGCCGAAGGGCCAGTGGGAAGCGGCCTATTCGATCGGCATGACCTGGGCCCAGGCAATGCGGCGCACCATTCTTCCACAGGCGGGGCGCGTCGCCGTGCCGCCGCTGTCCAACACCTTCATCTCGCTGGTCAAGGATACATCGCTCGCCGCCGCCATTACCGTGCCCGAGATGTTCCAGGCGGCGCAGCGCATTGTCGCCACCACCTATGAGCCGCTGATCCTCTATGTCGAGGCAGCGGCTCTGTACCTGGTCATGAGCTCCGTGCTGTCGGCCTTGCAGGCCCGATTGGAAACGCGGCTTAACCGCTATGGTGGCTTCCTGGAGGCGCGTGCATGATCGGCCTCACCAACATCGAAAAGCGTTTCGGCGACAATTTGGTGCTGAAGGGTGTGACCGTCACTATCGAGGAAGGCAGTGTCACCGCGCTTGTCGGGCCATCGGGCGGCGGGAAAAGTACGCTTTTGCGCTGCATCAACCTGCTCGAACTGCCGACTTCAGGCACGGTGCGGATCGGCGACGATGCACTCGAATTCCACCCCGGCGGCAGGGTCTCGACCAGGGATATCCAGCGGCTGCGGCTGCAGACCGGCATGGTGTTCCAGAATTTCCAGCTGTTTCCGCATCGCACCGCGATCGAGAACATCATGGAGGGGCTGGTGACGGTGCTTAAATGGCCCAAGGAAAGGGCGCGCGAACGGGCGCTCGCCCTGCTCGAAAAGGTCGGCATGGCGCACAAGGCCGACGCCTGGCCGGCGACGCTGTCAGGCGGCCAGCAGCAGCGCGTGGCGATTGCCCGGGCGCTGGCGCCATCGCCGAAAGTGCTGCTCTGCGACGAACCGACCTCGGCACTCGATCCGGAACTGGCGCAAGAGGTGGTCGACGTGCTCGGCAAGCTCGCCAGCGAGGGCACGACCATGGTGATGGCGACGCATGATCTGAGGCTCGCCTCCAAGATCGCGCGGGAGGTGGTGTTCCTCGATGCCGGCAACATCGTCGAACAAGGGCCGGCCGCGGTGCTGTTCAGCAACCCGGAGCGCCAGCGGACCAAGCGGTTCATCGCCACGCTGAAGCAGGAGGCGGAAAGGGAGGGCGGTGTCGAAGGTTAGATATGCATTCGCCGATCCCAAAAATAAAAACCCGGCGCGAGGCCGGGCTTTTCTGAATTCGAAGGCGAAAAGGCTCAGGCGGCCTCTTCCTGCTCGGCTTCCTCGTTGTCGGCCTTGGCGCCGCGCTTCGGGCCCTTGTTGAGGTTCACCTCGATAAGGCGCACCGCTTCGGTCTCCGACATGCGGTTGACGGCCGCGATCTCGCGGGCCATGCGGTCGAGGGCCGCCTCGTAGAGCTGGCGCTCGGAATAGGACTGCTCCGGCTGGTTGTCAGCGCGATAGAGGTCGCGCACCACTTCCGAGATCGAGATCAGATCGCCGGAGTTGATCTTGGCATCATATTCCTGGGCGCGGCGCGACCACATGGTGCGCTTGACGCGGGCCCGGCCCTGCACGACCTTCAGCGCGCGCTCGACATAATCCTCTTCCGACAGCTTGCGCATGCCGATCGAGGTCGCCTTGGCGACTGGCACCTTCAGGCGCATCTTGTCCTTCTGGAAGTCGATGACGAACAGTTCCAGCTTGTGGCCCGCGACTTCCTGCTCATCGATCGAGACGATCTGGCCGACACCATGCGCCGGATAGACGATGTACTCGCCGGTCTTGAAACCGTGGCGCGCTGCGGTGGACTTCTTCTGCGGGGTGATCGTTGCCATTACGCCCTGAACTCCTTGTTGTGGTACCGGCATCGTGCCGGCCCGAACTCGTGCGACCGGGGTGACCGGTCCTTAGCCACACAACGATGAACTCACCGGAAGGCCAGGACCGGCAAATCGCAACATTGCGACCGCCTGCCCCAGATCGCTCTGGTCCGGATTGAGAAATTCACCTTTCAGTGATTTGGGGCGTTTGCGCCATAAATCGACGTTGTGTCACCGGCATGTTGGGCTGATATAACACAAAAAGTCGGAAGAATCAAGGTTTTGCTGCACGCGCGAAGGCCATGCGCCATCGCCGCCTGTCAAGGCAGTTAATGTATCACGTCTGTTACGCCGCGTCAGGCTGCCGCAATCAGCGCTCTCGTTAATCGCCTTCGCCGGGCTCCGGGGAGAAATATTTCTCGAATTTGCCAGCTTCCCCGTCGAAGGATTTGGCGTCGGCCGGGGGCTCCTTCTTGGCGGTGATGTTGGGCCATTTATCGGCATATTCGGTGTTGATCTGCAGCCATTTGTCGAGGCCCGACTCGGTGTCGGGCTTGATCGCGTCGGCCGGGCATTCCGGTTCGCAGACGCCGCAGTCGATGCACTCGTCCGGGTGGATGACGAGCATGTTCTCACCTTCGTAGAAACAGTCGACCGGACAGACCTCGATGCAGTCCATGTATTTGCATTTTATGCAATTGTCGGTCACGACATAGGTCATTGGTCGGCTCCGGGACGTCCCATTTTGTTGGGCTTTTTTGGTGAGGTAACGCCTTTGTCCGCCGCTGGCAAGGGCAGCCCTTGCCAGCGGTGCCGGGGTTTCCGGAATGGAATTCCAGAGGCCCGGCAAAGCGGAAGTTCGACCTTGCTCAATCGTCGCCGAGCAGGTGGTCGGTCTGGCGGCGTTCCTTCTTCGTCGGGCGACCGCTGCCGGCCTCGCGCAACGGCGGCACCGCATCCGGAAGCGCCTCGCCCTTGGGCGCGGGGGGCGGCGACATGTCCTCGTAAAGCAGGCGGGCTTCTTCGGCCGGGCCGCGCCGTGCGCCGGTGCCAAGGACTTTCCAGACGAAGATCCGCCGCTCGAGCGTGATGGTCAAAACGTCACCCGGCCGGACCGTATCGGATGCCTGCGCTGCTTTGTCGCGATTGATGCGGACGCGTCCGGTGACGACCAGCTTGGCTGCCAGCGTGCGTGATTTTACCGCGCGCGAGAAGAACAGCCACTTGTCGATGCGCTGGCGGGCATCAGTGACCATCGGACGAACAGCTTACTTCTTCAGCTGGTCGCGCAACGCGGCGAGCTTGGCGAAGGGCGAGTCCGGATCGAAGCGGACCGGGCGTTCCTCACGCGGCTTTGGCTGGAAGGCGGGCTTTGCGCCTTGGGCGCCGCCTTTGCCGTCCTGCCGTCCAGCCTTCCAGTCGGGCCGGTTTTCGCGCCGGTCGAGGCGTTCGCCTTGCGGCTTGCCGGCGCGCTGCTCTGCCGCCTCGCCTTGCGGCTTGGGCTTGAACTTGCTGCGGTCGAAGCGTGGCTTGCCGGCGCCGTCGCGCTGATCGTGGCGCCCTTGACGGGCGGGCCGGTCGCCCGGCGTCGGTTGCCCGCCGGCATCTACCGGCGCATCGCTGCTGCCGTCCGGCGCAGCTTGACCATTGCGCGGGCGACTGTCCCGATGATTGTCCCGGGGGCGGTTGTCATGCTGGCGATGACGCGGGCGCTGGTCGAAACGACCCTGCCGCCACAACAGCACAGGTTTTGGCTCCTCGGCTTCTGGGGCAGCTTCGCCGGCGACGGCTTCCGCCGTTGCTGCAGGTTCGGCCGGCGATGCTTCCATAGTGTCGGAAACCGGCGGCTCTGCCGGTGCCGTAGCCTCAGTTTCCGCCCCAAGTTCCGTCCTTGGCTCAGCCGCTGGTTCTGCAGCCGCTTCGGCGGCGGGCTGGGTCTCTTGCGTGACTTCTGCCGCAGCTTCAGGGGCTGGAGCTTCCGGCTGGTCTTCCGCGACAGGCTCTGCCGCCGCTTCGGTCACGGCTTCGGCCGCCTCCGCAACAGGAGCCGCATCCGACACAGGCTCCGAAGCCTCCGCCGAAACCTCCGCCGGCGGCTCTGCCGCGGCAGCTGCTTCCGCCATCCTCGCCTGCTCGGCTCGCGTTGCCTCTTCCGCCGCCTGCTTTGCAGCGGCCGCTTCACGCGCGGCATTGTCCTGTGCTTCGAGCCGCGCCTTGACCTCGGCCGCCGGCTTGGCATCGGCGCGATAGCCGAGCCCCTTCAGGATTTCTTCCATGTCGTCGGCGGTGGCGCCGAGGATCGACATCATCGGCGGCGTCACCATGAAGGACTGACCGTCATAGGCGCCGTCGGGGCGAGGTCCGAGGCCCGGCTTCCAGTTGGTCGCCGGCCGGATCAGGTCGGCCAGCCGTTCGAGAATATCGACGCGTACAGCACGCCGGCCAAGATTGCGGTAGCCCGCCAGCTTGTAGAAGGTCTTGTCGAAGGTTGGATCGATGACCACCGAGGTGCGGCCGGAGGCCAGTGCGTGAACGACATCGCCGAAGCCGGGCTTGTCCTTGCCGTCGTTTCTCAGCGCCCACAGCATCGTTATCAACCCGGCCGGCGCCGGCTTGATCAGCGCCGGCACGAAGACATGGTAGGCGCCGAAGCGCACGCCGAGACGGCGAAGCGCCGCGCGGCCCTCCTGGTCGAGCGACTTCATCTCGTCGGCGATGTCGCGACGGTTGATGAGGCCGAAATGCTCGACGAGCTGGAAAGCGATGCCGCGGCCGATGCCGGTGATCTGCTCGGCATTCTTGAGATCGACCAGCGGCTTCAGCAGGGATTCGATCTGGAAATTGACGAAGCGCTCGGCGCGCGCCGCAACCTTGTCGCGGGCCGGGCCGGTGAGTTGCTCGTCGGCGAGCAGAACGAGACGCGGCTTCAAAGCGTCTTCGCCAGCGACCAGCGTGCCGATCGGCGCGCCGATCCAGCGCAGCGTGCCATCCGAACCCAGCGCGATGTCGCCATTGGCCGAGGCGCCGAAGCGTTCGGCACGCGCCTCGAACTCGGCGGCAAGCGCCTTCTGCGCCGCCGCCCGCACCGCCTTGGCGTCCTCGCCGCCGGCGCTCTGGTCGGCGGTGAAGCGGAAACCCTGCAACTCGCCGACGTGATGGCCTTCGACGAGGACGGTTCCGGTTGGGCTGATTTCGGCTTCAGGCATCGTGTTTTCTCTAAGGCGCCGCATGAGGACGGAAGTCCTGCGGTCTACAAAACGTTTCGTCAACCGCTCATGCAGCGCATCCGACAGTCTGTCTTCGATTTCGCGCGTCTTTTCCTGCCAGTGTGCCCGATCGGCCAGCCAGCCGGGCCGGTTGGAAACGAAGGTCCATGTGCGGATCTGGGCAATCCTGTGCGATAGCGTGTCGATATCGCCTTCAGTGGTGTCGGCGCGGCGCACCTGCTCGGCCATGTAGTTCTCGTCGACATGGCCGTGCCTGGCAAGGTCCATGTAGATGGAGGCGATCAAGTCGGCGTGCTGGGCCGGCGCGATCTTCCTGTAGTCGGGCAGCGCGCAGGCTTCCCACAGCAGCGCCACCCGCCTGGCGTCGGTGGTGAGTGCCCGGATGTCCTCGTCGCGCGACAGATGCTCGAGCGCCTGCGCGTCCACGGCCGGCAGTGCGCGCGTCAGGCCTTCGACCGGGGCGTTGGTCTCGATCGAGCGCTTCAGCGCATCGAGGTTGGCGAAATCGAAATGCGCGGTACGCCACTGCAGCACTTTCACCGGATCGAAATCATGCGCCTCGATCTTCTTGACCAATTCCTCATCCAGCGGATCGACCTGGGCGGTGACGCCGAAGGTGCCGTCGCGCAGATGCCGGCCGGCACGGCCGGCAATCTGGCCGAGCTCGGCCGCGGTCAGGTTGCGGTACTGGTAGCCGTCGAATTTGCGATTCTGGGCGAAAGCGACGTGGTCGAGGTCGAGGTTGAGGCCCATGCCGATGGCGTCGGTGGCGACGAGGTAGTCGACATCGCCCGACTGGAACAGCGCCACCTGGGCGTTGCGGGTGCGCGGGCTGAGCGCGCCGAGCACGACGGCGGCACCGCCCTGCTGGCGGCGGATCAGCTCGGCGATGGCATAGACCTCGTCGGCCGAGAAGGCGACGATCGCGGTGCGCCGCGGCAGGCGGGTCAGCTTCTTCGAGCCGGCATAGGCAAGATGCGACAGCCGTGGCCGGGTCACCACCGACACGCCCCGCAGCAGGCGCTGCAGAATGCCGTGCATGGTGGCCGCACCCAGCAGCAGCGTCTCCTGGCGGCCGCGCAGATGCAGGATGCGATCGGTGAAGATGTGGCCGCGTTCGAGATCGCCAGCGAGCTGGACCTCGTCGATGGCAACGAAGGCGGCGTCGGTCTCGCGCGGCATCGCTTCCACCGTGCAGACCGAGTATTTCGCGCCCGCCGGCTGGATCTTTTCCTCGCCGGTGATGAGCGCAACCTTATGGGCGCCGACCTTCTCGCAGACGCGCGTATAAACCTCGCGGGCAAGCAGCCTGAGCGGTAGGCCGATGACGCCGCTCTCATGCGCCACCATGCGTTCGATGGCGAGATGGGTCTTGCCGGTATTGGTCGGGCCGAGCACGGCCGTTACGTCTCGACCCGACAGGATCAGCGGTTCAGTGTGTTTCGGATGGATGTTCATCGGCCTGGAAATAAGGCTCTCTGCCTCGCATTGTCGGGAGCGCGCCCATATTGGCCGCGTATGACAGGCGACACATAGGGATTTCGGGCGCGAAGCGAAAGCGGAATGTGCCGAGGGCAGGCTGATTGGTCGGTTCGAAGCCAGAAATCTGTTCCCGATTAACAGTTGGAACGAGTCTGGAACGAATCAGCGACGAATCACTGACTCGCGCTGATTCAGGTTTTGTTCACGGCTACATCTGGGATTTCTGCCGGCGAGTCTCACCACATGCTGAATCACAGAAACTGGCCCGATTCATGCAGGCGGCATTCAAACGAGCACCACCGTTAACCTTTGCCGGTGAATGATCGTGGCCGGCCAATCTGCTTCGCCCAACATTATGAAATTATTGATGTTTCCTAATCCGCTTTAATCATTTCGAGGGTGTTTTCGGCTCTCGCCGTTAACGTTCCGCTCAAAGCCGGAACGAATCGGCGACGAATCAGCGATAGGCAAAGTTTCTTGGTTTGTTCACCGCAACATGTTGTGTTGTGAACAGCTTTTCCACCGAGAATCCACAGGCTGCCGGGCAGTTTTTGCACAGGCTGCGCAGCGGCCGTTAACCTTTGCGTGCCGGATTGGGGGGAGATCTTGCAACGGGAAGACCGCTATAGAAACGGGCCGTTTTGCAGGCCCGTTCGTCCAAGCGCGTATCTATCTCAACGTAAAGATAAACGGTCAGGCGATGTACTGCCCGCCATTGGCTGATATGGTCGAGCCGGTGATGAACCCGGCATCGTCGGAAGCGAGGAAGACGACGCAGCGCGCGATCTCCTCCGGCTCGCCGAGACGGCCGACCGGGATCTGCGGAAGGACACGCTCGTTGAGCACCTTCCCGTCCATCGCTTTGACCATCTCGGTGGCGATGTAGCCGGGGCAGATGACGTTGACGGTGATGCCGGCGCGCGCGCCTTCCTGGGCCAACGCCTTGGTGAAGCCGATATCGCCGGCCTTCGAGGCCGAATAATTGACCTGGCCGACCTGCCCTTTCTGGCCATTGATCGAGGAGATGGTGATGACGCGGCCGAATTTGCGGTCGCGCATGCCGCCCCACAACGGATGCGTCATGTTGAAGACGCCGGAAAGGTTGGTGTCGAGGACCTCTTTCCATTGCTCGCGCGTCATCTTGTGGAACATCGCGTCGCGCGTGATGCCTGCATTGTTGACCAGCACCGATACGGGACCGAGATCGGCCTCTACCTGTTTGATGCCGGCAGCGCAGGCCTCGTAGTCGGCAACCGACCATTTGTAGACCGGGATGCCGGTCGCTGCCTTGAACTTTGCTGCCGCTTCCTCATTGCCGGCGTAGTTTGCGGCAACCGAATAGCCGGCGCTTTTCAAGGCGACCGATATCGCCGCGCCGATGCCGCGCGACCCGCCTGTGACGATTGCAACCTTTGTCATGTGTCCTCCCGGGAAATGCAGATGACTGAGCGTTGAAGCGGTAGGTTTGCCCTCTATTCCCTACTCGCTTTGCGCCAGTATCCTATTCGTATCGCTTATCTCATCACAATGCTTCCACGCACATGGCAACGCCCATGCCGCCGCCGATGCACAGCGTGGCAAGACCTTTCTTGGCACTTCTGCGACGCATTTCGTAGACCAGCGTGTTGAAGATGCGGGCGCCCGAGGCGCCGACCGGATGGCCGATGGCGATGGCGCCGCCATTGACGTTGACGATGGACGGGTCCCAGCCCATGTCCTTGTTGACGGCGCAGGCCTGCGCGGCGAAGGCCTCGTTGGCTTCGACCAGATCGAGGTCGCCGACCGACCAGCCGGCCTTGGCCAGCGCCTTGCGCGAGGAGGGGATCGGTCCCGTCCCCATGATCTGCGGGTCAACGCCGGCGGTCGCCCAGGAAACGATACGCACCAGCGGCGTGATGCCGCGCCTTGCGGCTTCCGCTTCGGTCATCAGCACCACGGCGGCGGCGCCGTCATTGATGCCGGAAGCATTGGCTGCTGTCACCGTGCCGTCTTTGTCGAAGGCGGGCTTGAGCTTGGTCATGGCGTCGATCGTCGCGCCATGGCGGATGTACTCGTCCTGGTCGACTATCGTGTCGCCCTTCCTGCCCTTGACTGTGAAGGCAACGATCTCGTCGTTGAATTTTCCGCCTTTCTGCGCAGCCTCGGCCTTGTTCTGGGAAGCCAGTGCGAACTGGTCCTGGTCGTCGCGGGTGATTTGGAACTGGCGGGCGACGTTCTCCGCCGTGTTGCCCATATGATAACCATAGAAGGCATCGGTCAGGCCGTCCTTGATCATGGTGTCGATCAGCTTGAAATCGCCCATCTTGACGCCACCGCGCAGATGCTGCGCATGCGGAGCCATCGACATCGATTCCTGGCCGCCGGCAACGATGATTTTTGCATCGCCCTGGGCGATCTGCTGCATGCCGAGCGCGATGGCGCGCAGGCCGGAGCCGCAGAGCTGGTTCAGGCCCCAGGAGGTCGCCTCCTGCGGCACGCCGGCGGCCATGGCCGCCTGCCGCGCCGGGTTCTGCCCTTGAGCCGCGGTCAGGATCTGGCCGAGAATGACCTCGTCCACCTCCTTGCCGTCGACGCCGGCGCGGGCAAGCGCTTCCCTGACGGCGACGGCACCCAGTTCATGAGCTGGCGTGTTGGCGAAGGCGCCGTTGAAGGAGCCGACAGGCGTGCGCGCCGCACTGGCGACAACGATGGCGTTGGAAGCGGACATGTTCTTCTCCAGACTTTCGGGGAGCGATTTCGGGTGCCGTCGGGGACTTTTCTTGCCCTTTCCACAACCCGAGTCAAACCCGAAATGGGCATGGCGTTCCTCCGCGGCAAGCAGGCCGCGCGTCGCTGCGATGACGGCCCATCCGTGCTGCGCAGCATAAAATGTTCCCGCACTGCACAAACAGCTTGGATTCATGACGCTTTTGCGCATATCCTTTAACAAGGCGCAATCGTTACCGGCGGCTTACTTAAGCTGGCCGGTGTCCGGGGAGGATGCAGATGGCCGCGAAAGACGAACCTATTGTTATCAAGAAATATGCCAATCGCCGTCTCTACAATACGGGCACCAGCACCTATGTGACGCTCGAGGATCTCGCAGAAATGGTCAAAAAAGGCGAGGACTTTACTGTCCAGGACGCCAAGACCGGCGACGACATCACGCATCCGGTGCTGACCCAGATCATCTTCGAGCTGGAGAACAAGGACGGGCAGAACATGCTGCCGATCCCGTTCCTGCGTCAGCTCATCGCCTACTACGGCGACCAGATGCAGATGATCGTGCCAAGCTTTCTCGAACAGTCGATGCTGGCCTTCTCGAAGGAGCAGGAACGCTTTCGCGAGCAGATGAAAGATGCCCTCGGCAAGTCGCCGATGGACATGATGAAGATCGCGACGCCGATCAAGGTGCTGGAGGAGCAGACTCGGCGTAACATGGAAATGTTCCAGAACGCCATGCGGCTGTTCACGCCGTTCCCGCCTGCGGGGTCTGCGCCGGCAGCAGCACCGGCCGAACAGGCCAGGAAAGAAACACCGGAAAAACCGGACGACCTTCAGGAGCTGAAGGAGCAGATCGCCGCGATGCAGCGCAAGCTCGACACGATGTCGTGACTGCCGGCCGGCGAAGCGCCGGCCCAAAATTTCCCTCAGCAGGCCTGTGTCAGAAAACATCTTCGCCTCGAAGGTGAAGATGTCATCCACGCTCTATTTTGTGGCACGCTCTATTTCGTGGCATGCCCTATTTCGTGGTCACCGTCACCAGAGCGGTAACAGGTTTGCCGTCTACTAGAATGGGCCGGTGATGATCATCGGCAAGAAGCACGCCGATCACGTGTCTGCCGGCGGCATCCGGGCAATGGCCGAAACGGGCCTTGATAAGATCACCGCCAAAGTCGCTGTTCATGCTGTTGTACGGCTTGCCGGGGATGTTGCAGGTGTCTCCGTTGGGATCGATCTTCATATGCACGTGGCCGCATTGCTTGATTTCCCCGCACTCACCCGCAGTGAGCAGCCTGAAGTTGCTCCTGACGACAACGCCTATCGCCTTCTCAGGAGAATTGCCCAGTTCGACAACTGAACCCGCCGTCGGCCAGACGACTTCCAGGGTGGGCCGATCCTCGGCCTCGGCAGATACGAGCGACAATAAGGAGAAAGCGAGGGCAGTCGTTGCGGTGATGCGAAACATGGTAACCTCCGTTGCGATGTAAACATTGATTACATACGCAGCGCTCGAACACAAGGGAAATAATCAGTGATTACATTCCGCTCTCGTGCTATTTGACTGAGATGACCAAGACAACTGATTCCGACGAAGCCGGAGATGCCAAGCGATACCATCACGGCAATCTCGTCGAGGCCTTGATCACGGCAACCGTGGAGATCATCGAGGAGCGGGGAGCCGAGCATGTGTCCGTACGCGAGGCCGCAAAACGTGCCGGCGTTTCGCCCGGCGCGCCATTCCGGCATTTTCGATCGAAAACAGCGCTGCTCACCGCGGTCGCCGAACAGGCCATGGATCGGCTGACAAAGGCCGTTGCCAAGGCGCGGTCGAAAATCGACAGCGCAGATCCCATTGAGGCCTTCGAAGCAATCGGACAAGGCTATCTGGAATGGGCAATTAGCAACCCCACGCATTTCCAGATCATCAGTTCCCGAACCCTGATTGATTTTGAAGGGTCGGACAGCCTTCGTGATCAGAATGAGGCTATTCGGCGGACGATGATCGACTTGCTGACGCAAGCGCAACAACAGGGTCGGCTTGCTCCCGGCACCGACTTTGATCATCTTGTGCTTGCCGCGCGTGCACTCGTTTATGGGTTGGCACGCATGGCGATCGATGGTCATTTCCGGGAATGGCATCCGTCCGAGCCGCCAGCCCTGGCCGCGCAGCGGGCTCTCCGACTTTTCATGAGCCGGATGACCATTCCATCTAAAGCTTAATCCGCCAGCACCCAAAAAAAGGGCCCGCGATTGCGTCGCCAGCTAATGGAACTCCGGCAGCGGTCCCTGGTAGCGGGCGCGTGGTCTGATCAGGCCGCTGCTTGTCACCTGCTCCACGGCATGCGCGGCCCAGCCGATGCTGCGGCCGAGCGCAAACAAGCGAAACGGCGCATCGGACGGCAAACGGAGGCTGCGCGTCAGCGCGGCCAAGGCGAAATCGACGTTCGGGCGCATGCCCGTTGCCGCAAAGGCCGCATCGCAAAGCCGTAACAGCCCATCATCGACATCGATCGCGGCCAGCAACGGTTCCGCACGCGGATCGCCGTCGGGATAAAGCGGATGGCCAAATCCGGGCAGTGGCCTGTCGTGACCGAGCCAGCGTCCGACAGCCGCATCCGGCCCCAATCTCTGCGCATCCTCCGCCAGCATCATGACCGCCTCCGCGGCGCCGCCATGGCGCGGACCGGAGAGCGTGGCGAGGCCAGCAAGCAGGCAGGCCGAAACAGGTGCACCGGTGGACGCGGCGACCCGCGCGGCGAAGGTCGATGCGTTCAGTTCGTGATCGGCCAACAGCACCAGCGAGCGGCGGATCAAGTCTGCGCCGGCTGCATCGAGGGACCAGCCCTGCGCCAGTCGTTCGTGCACGGCACCGATTCCGCGAACCGCGCCGAGCGCCTGGGCCAGAGCGGCGATGGCGCCGGCCGCATCGTGGTTGAGCGAAGCCGCCCTGCGGCCGAGCGAAGGCCGGCCCTTGGCCGCCAACGCGGCCAATTCCGCGAAGGCAGCCGGCCGGCCAGTTGCGCCGTTGCCATGGCGGCTCGCCGACACGAACGACACTGGTGCGTCAGATGCCCAAAGCAGGTTTGCCGTCTGCTCCAGCGTGGCAGTCTCGCAGAGTGCAACCGCATCCTGGCCACGATAGACGAGGCGGCCGTGCAAAACGGTCGAGATCGTGGTGGCGATCGCTGGCTCACCCCAGGCAATTGCACTTTCGGCGATTGCCTGGGGATTTCGGCCGCGCGCCCGGCGGCTCGCCAGCGCCGCGATGTCGTCGGCGCGATACTGGCTGCGGCGTGGGTCGGCCCGATCCGGCCGCATGCCGATGCGTCCGCGGCTGACATAGGCATAGAGCGTCTGGGCGCGCACCTTGAGGCGCTCCAGGGCTTCGTCCCGCGTCAGCCACTCAGTCATGTAAACCTGGCACGTTGATTCGGTTGATCAAGATTGATGGCCCAGCCGCCAACCCTTATCTACGACCCGGAAAGGGTCAAGGAGAAAACCAATGGCGAATGGGCTCGATGATGTGGTGGTGGCAGAAACGGTGCTCTCCGATGTCGACGGTCTTGGCGGCCGCCTGACCATCCGGGGCCATTCGTTGCCGGAACTGGCAGGCCGCTGGAAATACGCCGACGTGGTTCGGCTGCTGTTCGACGGCTCTTTCGACGATCTTCCCGGCGAAAAGGAGCTGGCGAAAGCGATCGGCCGGGCGCGCAGTGAAGTGTTCGAGCGGATCGAACCCTTGCTGCCGTTTCTCGCATCCCTCGATATCTACAGCGCGATGCGCGCCGGCATTGCCCTACTGCCGGACGGCGACAAATTGCCGGACGCGCTCAGGCTGGTTGCGGCACCTGCCGTGCTGACGCCGGCCTTGCTGCGCTTGCAGCGCGGCGAAAGCCCAATTGCGCCTGATCGCAAGGCCGATCATGCCGCCGACATGCTGCGGATGCTGACCGGCATGGCGGCCTCGCCGAAGTTGGCGAAAGCGCTCGATACCTATCTTGTGACGGTTTGCGACCATGGCCTCAACGCATCGACCTTCGCCACGCGCGTGGTCGCCTCGACGCAGGCGGGGCTTACTTCGGCGGTGCTGGCCGGACTCGGAGCGCTCAAGGGGCCGCTGCATGGCGGCGCGCCAGGTCCGGTGATCGAGATGCTGGATGCGATAGAGGCGCATGGCGACGCCGCCATCTGGCTGCGCGACGAGATCGCGCGCGGCCGCCGCATCATGGGCTTCGGGCATCGCATCTACCGTGTGCGCGATCCGCGTGCCGACGTGCTGAAAGCGGTGGTGCGGCAACTCGGCGCCGAGGGCGAAGCCGGCCACCGGCTGGCGTTTGCCGAAAGCGTGGAGCAAGCGGCGCTTGAAGTGCTTCGCATCGCCAAGCCGTCGCGCTCGCTCCAGACCAATGTCGAGTTCTTCACAGCACTTCTGCTGGAGGCCGCGGGCTTTCCGAAAGAGGCGTTCACCAATGTCTTTGCTGCCGGGCGCGTCGCCGGCTGGATCGCCCACGCCCGCGAGCAGCAGACGAGCGGACGGCTGATCCGGCCGCAGTCGCGCTATATCGGGCCGGTGCCGGACCTCGTCGCCTAAGGATTTTCCCCCGCATGCTTTGCGGAAACCGGCCCCGCTACAGCCGGTGCCAGACACTCTCTCGTCAAGGTGAGAGAGGTCCTCATGACAAAAATTTCATGTCATTGCTCCACACATCCGCTGTTCTTGGGTGGCAGAGAGCCTATATGCTGCAGTGCAGCATGGTTCCGCGGGAGCCCGCCTCGAAAGGAATAAGCCGCCTTGACCGCCAGAAAAACCGCCATCGTCACCGGTTCCACCTCGGGCATCGGCCTGGCCATTGCCCACGCGCTCGCGGCCGAAGGCTGCAACATCGTCGTCAATTCCTTTTCCGACACCGCCGACGACCACGCCATCGCCGACGCAATTGCGAAACACCACAAGGTCCAGACCGCCTATGTCAAGGCTGACATGTCGAAGCCGGCCGAGTGCCGGGCTCTGGTCATGAAGGCAGCCGAGACATTCGGCTCGGTCGACATCCTGGTCAACAATGCCGGCATCCAGCATGTCGCGCCGGTGGAAAGCTTCCCGATCGAGAAGTGGGATGCGATCATCGCCATCAACCTGTCATCGGCCTTCCACACCATCGCCGCCGCCATCCCGTTGATGAAACAGGCCGGTGGCGGCCGGATCGTCAACGTCGCCTCGGCCCATGGGCTGGTGGCCTCGCCGTTCAAGTCGGCCTATGTCTCGGCCAAGCACGGCATTATGGGCCTGACCAAGACGGTCGCCCTGGAACTGGCGCGCGACAAGATCACCTGCAATGCCATTTGTCCCGGCTATGTGCTGACGCCGCTGGTCGAGGCGCAGATCCCCGACCAGATGAAGGCCAACAAGATGGACCGCGAGACTGTGGTCCGCGAGGTCATGCTCGAAAAGCAGCCGACCAAGGAGTTCGTCACCGTCGAGCAGGTTGCGGCGGCGGCAGTGTTCCTGTGCTCGGATGCGGCAGCGCAGATCAACGGCACGCACATCTCTGTCGATGGCGGCTGGACCGCTCAGTGAGCCGTCCAGCGGTCAAGGGTCACGCCATGCCGAAAAACGGCAAGGCGGAGGAGCCAAAGAAGATCAACATCGCGCTGCAAGGCGGGGGTTCGCACGGGGCGTTTTCCTGGGGCGTGCTCGATCGGCTGCTCGAGGACGGGCGCCTCGATATAACGGCGGTTTCGGGCACCAGCGCCGGCGCCATGAATGCCGTCGCGCTGGCCGACGGCTTCGTTCGCGGCGGCGTCGAGGGCGCACGGCGGAAACTTGATGATTTCTGGCGTGCGGTGGCGGCAAAGGGCCGCTTCAGCCCAGTGCAGCGCATGCCGTGGGACGTCGCCTGGGGCAATTGGTCGATCGAGAACACGCCCGGCTATTTCCTGTTCGATACGATGTCGCGGGTATTTTCGCCCTATGTCGCCAATCCGCTCGCCATCAATCCGCTGCGCGATGTGGTCGAACGTGAGATCGATTTCGACAATGTGCGCGCCTGCAAGTCGATGGAACTGTTCATTTCCGCGACCAATGTCGAGACCGGCCAGTTGCGTGTCTTCTCGGACGGCGAGATCGACCTCGACACGGTAATGGCGTCGGCCTGCCTGCCGCAATTGTTCCGCGCCGTCGAGATCAAGGGCGTGCCCTATTGGGATGGCGGCTATGGCGGCAACCCGGCACTGTTCCCGTTCTTCAAGACGGCGGCCACTGAGGACGTGCTTTTGGTGCAGATCAATCCGGTGGTCCGCGAAGGGACGCCGAAGAGCGCCAATGAGATCCAGAACCGCATCGACGAGATCACCTTCAATGCCGGGCTGTTGCGCGAATTCCGCTCGATCGCCTTCGTCAAGGAACTGATCGCCGCCGGCCGATTGCCGCACGGCGAATATCGCGACATCCGCATGCACCGCATCGATGCCGACGAAGCGTTCAAGGATCTGTCGGCATCGTCCAAGGTCAATGCCGAATGGGCGTTCCTTGCCTATCTGCGTGACCTCGGCCGCACCGCAGCCAGTGATTGGCTGGAAGAAAATTACGACGCCGTCGGCAAGCGGCCGACGATCGATCTGTCCGGCGAGCTCGACGACGGCTTGAAGCCGGTGCGCGGGCCGGCGCCGGGCCGGCGGGTCAAGGAGTTTCTTGCGGCGCGCAAGCAGCCCGAGGCCGCCCGCCGTCCGGCCTAGAACGATTTACCGTTTCACGGAAACGCCGAACCGCTCTATCTTTTTTGACGCAATTCCGGACGGAAAACCGTTTCACACTTTTCCTGGAATTGTTCTGGCTCCCCCGCAAAGCAGATGACATCGCAATCTGTCCAATCATCCTGACACTTGCTGCCATACCGCTGTTTTGGCGATCAACAGCCGATGCTGCAGCCGCATCTTTGCGGACAAAGCAACAATCCATCAACTTTTCTGACTATATTGCGACGCAACTTTAAGGTAGAAGCGCGCTTCGCCGATCACGGCAATTTGAATACGGCCTCGCGCGCACCCATATCGGCGACGCGCCCCAAGTAGAAGATGCGGCCTGGCCGAACCCCGCGCACTGGAAAAAATGACGATGCCGAAATTCAGGTTTCACAAGCTTGCAGCCATTGTTGTGCTCATCGGGTTCGCCGGCTGGATGGCGACAGGCGAATTCTCGTCCGTCGGCAGCGCGTCCGCCGACAACAAGCCCAAGGCAGGAGAGGTCGAGCAGCCCAAGGCCGCCGACTCAGGCAAGCCCCAAACTGGCGAACAGGGGGCTGCCAAGCCGGGGACTGCCGAGGCAGAACAGCCCAAAGCGGCCTTGCGGACGGTCGCGATCATAACCCCGCCGCGGCGCATCTATGCGCGCGCTATCCGCATTTCCGGACTGACCGAAGCCGACAAGCGCGCGGTCCTGGCGACACGCGTCGCCGGCGTCATCGACAAGCTGCCGGTCAAGCAGGGTCAGCACGTCAAGACCGGCGACCTGATCCTGATGCTTGCCGCCGAGGAAAAAATCTCGGCGGTCGACAACGCCAAGCAGCTTGTCGTGCAACGTGAGGCCGAGCTGGCTGCGGCCCTGCGGTTGATGAAAACCGGCAATCTGCCGACGCTGCAGCTCGATACGGCCCGTTCCAACCTGACGCTGGCCAAGTCGCAACTGGACGCTGCGCAAGCCGAACTCGACCGCAACGAGGTGAAGGCGCCCTTCGACGGTGTCATCGACCGGGTGCCGGTGGAGCTTGGCAGTTCCGTCATGCAGGGCGGCGAGGTGGCGACCATTCTGAAGCTCGATCCGGTGATCGCCCGCGGCGAAGTCAGCGAGCGCGATCTCGGCTATCTGAAGATCGGTGACGAAGCCAATGTGCGCCTGGTCAGTGGCCAGACCGTCAAGGGTACGGTGCGCTACATCAGCCGGGATGCATCTTCGGCAACCCGTACCTTCCGGGTTGAAGTCGCTATCCCCAATGCCGATGGGTCCGTACCGGCCGGCATGACGGCAGAAATTGCGCTCAGCGCCCAGCCGACCGACGCCGTGATGCTGCCGCGATCGGTGGTGACGCTCGGCGACAAGGGCGACCTCGGCATCCGCGCCGTCGACAAGGATGACAAGGTCGTGTTCTTCCCGATCGACCTGGTCGACGACACGCCGACCGGCCTGGTGCTCGGCGGCATTCCGGCCGACGCCCGCATCATCGTCGCTGGCCAGGAGCTGGTGAAGGAAGGCGAAGTGGTCAAGCCGGTCGAGGCCGACCAGGCGACCATTCAAAAGCTGTTGGGCGAAGCGACGACCGGGACGCAGTAATCATGGACATCGTCAAACTTGCAATCAGCAATGCCCGGCTGACCATTGCGGTCCTGGTCTTTCTCATCCTTGCCGGTGCGGTCGCCTACCAGTCGACGCCGAAGGAAGCGGAACCCGACGTTCCGATTCCGATGATGTATGTCAGCCTGATCTACCAGGGAATCTCGCCGGAAGACTCCGAACGCCTCCTGCTGCGGCCGATGGAAGCCAAGCTGAAGAGCCTGAAGGGCCTCAAGGAGATGCGCTCGGCCGCCTTCCAGGGCGGCGGTTATGTGCTGGTCGAATTCCAACCACAGACGGATCTCGCCACCGCGCTGCAGGACACGCGCAGCAAGGTGCAGGACGGCAAGGCCGACCTGCCGCAAGCGGCTGAGGAGCCCGTGGTCTCCGAGGTCAACATCTCCGAGTTCCCCGTCCTGGTCGTGACGCTGTCGGGCGAGGTGCCCGAGCGCGTGCTGACGGCGGCGGCGCGCGAGTTGCGCGACCGCATCGAGGAAGTGCCTGGCGTGCTCGAGGGCTCATTGCAGGGTGCGCGCGACGACCTCGTCGAAGTGGTCATCGATCCGATGAAACTTTCGTCCTACGGGCTGCAGCTCGACCAGTTGATCGGTGCGGTCGGCGCTTCCAACAGTCTTGTCGCCGCCGGCAACATCGAAGGATCCGAGGGCAAATACGCAGTCAAGGTGCCCTCGCTTATCGAGACACCAGAAGATGTGGCGGCGCTTCCGGTCGTCGCCGGCCCCAACGCGGTGGTGCAGGCCAAGGATATCGCCACCGTCCGCTCGACCTTCAAGGACGCCGAGACGGTTACCCGCCTGGACGGCAAGCCGGCGATTGCCATCGAGGTGAAGAAGCGCATCGGCTCCAACCTGATCGATACGATTGGCAAGGTCAGGGAGGTGTCCGACGCCTTCATCGAGACGATGCCGGAGGGCATGCACGTCACCTACACGCAAGACAAGTCCGTCTTCGTGAACCAGTTACTCGGCGACCTTCAGAACCACGTGATGATCGCCGTCATCCTGGTGTTCATCGTCATTCTCTACGCGCTGTCTGGCCGTGCCTCGCTACTGATCGGATTGGCCATCCCCTCATCCTTCCTGATCGGCATCCTGTTGCTGGCGATGATGGGCTACACGATCAACATGATCGTGCTGTTCAGCCTCATCCTGGCGGTCGGCATGCTGGTCGACGACGCTATCATCGTCACCGAATTCGCCGAGCGACGCATGAGCGAGGGCATGCCGAAGGAACAGGCGTTCGCGCTTGCGGCCAAGCGCATGGCCGGCCCGGTCATCGCCGCGACGATGACGCGCATTGCCGCCTTCTCGCCGCTGTTGTTCTGGCCGGGCATCATCGGCGATTTCATGAAATACATGCCGATCACGTTGATCGTGACACTCTCGGCCTCGATGCTCTATGCGCTGGTCTTCGCGCCGACGCTGGGCGCCATATTTGCCAAGGCGCCGGCTCATCACCCCGACGACAATCGCGACGGCTGGTACATGGCCGTGGTCAAGCAGGCGGTGCATTATCCCATCACCGTGCTTGTCCTTACCGTCGCGCTGTTGTTTGGCGTGGGCTACGCCTATTCGAAATTCGGCGCCGGCGTCGAATTCTTCCCGAATGTCGAGCCTGACTACGGCCTGCTCTATGTCCACGCCCGCGGCAATCTTTCGCTTGCCGAAATGGACGCGGCCACCAAGACGGCGGAAAATCGGCTGCTCGGCTGGCCGGGCGTGAAGTCTGTCTATACCCATGTCGGCAAGACGCAGGGCGGCGGCCAGGACGTTCCGGAAGACGTGGTCGGCGTGATCCAGTACGAATTCGTCGACTGGCGCGAGCGCAAATCGGCGAACTCAATCCTCGACGAACTGCGCGGCGTGATGGCCGGCATTCCCGGTGTCGACGTCGAGGTTCGCGTGCCGGAAGCCGGCCCGCCTACCGGCAAGCCGATCCAGATCAGGCTTTCGGCCGTCGATCCGAAGGGTCTTGACGACAAGGCCCGCGCCGTCGCCGCGCGCATTACCAAGGTGCCCGGCGTCATCGATATTTCCGATGGCCTGGCGCCGCCCGGCGTCGATTGGGCGCTCGAGGTCGATCGCGCCAAGGCGGCGCAGTACGGCATCAGCCCGACCGCGGTCGGAACGGTGGTCCAACTGGTGACCAACGGGCTGAAGCTCAGCGAGTACCGCCCCGCCGGCGCCGACGATGCCGTCGACATCAGACTGCGCCTGCCCGAGGATCGGCGCACGCTGTCGACGCTCGACGAACTCAGGGTTCAGACCGCGCAAGGCTCGGTGCCGATCTCGAACTTCGTCGTACGCAAGCCGGAGCCGACGGTCGGTATCCTCAATCGCATCGACGGCGCGCGAACGGTGGTCGTCCAGGCCAACGTCGCTGCCGGCGCCCAGGTGGCTGCCGTCCAGCAGGAGGTCACCAAAGCTGTCGCCGACATGAACCTCGGCAGCGGCATTCGCTGGAAGCTTGCCGGTTCCAATGAGGACAGCGCGGAGGCCGGGGCCTTCCTCAGCAAAGCCTTCGGTGCCGCGATCTTCCTGATCTTCATTGTGCTTCTGGCGCAGTTCAACAAGTTCACCAGCGTCTGGCTGGTGCTGTCCTGCGTGGTCATGGCGACGATCGGCGTGTTCCTAGGGCTGCTGCTGACGGGAGAGGCATTCGGCATCGTCATGTCGGGCATCGGTGTCATCGCGCTGGCCGGCGTGGTGGTGAACAACAACATCGTGTTGATCGACACCTATGACCGGTTGCGCGAAGAGGGCTGGGACAAATACGAAGCCGTTCTGCAGACCTGCCGCGAACGTGCCCGCCCGGTGGTGCTGACGGCGGTGTCGGCGATCCTCGGCGTGCTGCCGATCGCTTTCGGCCTCGGCCTCGAAATCTTCCATCACGAGACGACGATCAACGCGCCGTCGACGCAATGGTGGATTTCGCTGTCGTCGGCGATCGTCTTCGGCCTGTCCTTCGCCACCGTGCTGACGCTGGTGGTGACGCCGTCAATGCTGATGGTGTTCACCCGCGCCAAAGTAAAACCCAGTGCGCGTCGGGGCTGGTTCAGTCGCCTGTTCGGGCGCGGCAAGGCCGAGATCTCCTCGGAAGGCCTGGAGGCCGATCTGGGCGCCGAACCGGCGATCGCCTTCCCGAAGGCCGCCGAATAGAGGCTGAATCGCCGTCCTGATCAAGCAAAGGCCGCCCGGGAACAATGGGCGGCCTTCTGCATTGTTCCGTCATTGCAACCTCAAAGCGAGGATTTTCTGATGACGATAAGCACCATTCTCATCATTATCCTTATTCTTATCCTGATTGGCGCGGTTCCGGCGTGGCCGCATTCGCGGTCCTGGGGTTACGGACCATCCGGCATCGTCGGCGTCATCCTGATCGTTGTCCTGGTGCTGCTGTTGATGGGCCGGATCTGACCGCAATCATTGGTCCCCGACAAGCGGCGGATGACCGTCAGGCCATCCGCCTTTTTTCAGATTGCTTCTGCGCTGCCTTCACCGTGGCGATACCGATGTCTTCAAGCGCTTCCGACACTGCATTTTCCAGCGGCGTGTGGGGGATCGCACCGATAATGCCTTCAAGCCCGCCTGAAACCAGCCGGTGCGGCTCGAAGCGGAGATAGGACATCGAAACGATCTCGCGCCACATCGCCACAAACGGGCTGCCGGCACGCAGCACCCACCACGGCATCGACGTCAGTTTCAACGTGCGCCCGAGCGCCTTCTCAGCGGCCGCCTTGATCTCGAGATCGGTCACCGCATGGCCGGGAAAGTTCAGCGCCTCGTAGGAGCCGAGCTTGTCGAGATTGTCGGCCAGTCCGACGAAAGCCTTGGCCAGTTCGGGCAGATAGGCCCATTCATGCACGAGATCGACCGGCCCTGGGGCGGTATAGACGCCCTTGGTCATCTTGGCGGCAACGACCAGATCGAACCACGATCCGCTGCCGGTGCCGCCGAAGAAGTCACCGGCGCGCAGCAGGATGGTGCGCACCCGACCCGCGTCGGCCTCGCGGCGAAACAGGTCTTCCATGGCAACGCGGATGCGGCCCTTTTCCGTCGTCGGACGAAACGGCGTGTCCTCGGCGATCACCGCCGGCATCGGCGAGCCGTAATTGTAGACGGTGCCCGGGAAGAGATGCAGTGCGCCATTCGCCCGGCAGGCAGCCATCACATTCTCGGCCATCGGCAGGCATTTGCTCCAGTCGGTGTAGAGCGGGTTGAGGCCGTTGAAAATGATATCGACGCCTTCGGTCGCGCGGATCAGCGCAGCACGGTCGAGCGCGTCGCCGGCGATCGCCGTGGCGCCTTTGAGTTCCGCCGGCACCTTGCCGCTGCGGGTGACGGCACGGACATCGTAGCCGGCATTAATGAAGGCCTTGGCCACCGTGCGGCCGAGCCGGCCATTGGCGCCGAGAATTGCCATCTTGGTCATTGTTTGTCTCCATGTTTGCGTATGACCCAATATGATCTCCTCGCAAACGAATGGAAATTGACGAAAGCTGGTGGTCTGATATTCAATTTTGAATGGATATAGACTGGAACCTGATCAAGAGTTTCGTCACGGTGGCGGAGACCGGGAGCCTGTCGGCCGCCGCGCGAAAGCTTGCCGCAAGCCAGCCGACACTCGGCCGCCACATCGCCGAGCTGGAGCAGGCGCTCGGCGTCACCTTGTTCCGGCGCGGGCGGCGCGGCTATGCGCTCACGGAAGCGGGCAGCACGCTTTTTGAACGGGGCCGCGCGGTGAGCGAGCAGGCGAGCGCATTTTCGCTGCTGGCCCTGGGATCGGTCGAAGCGATCGAGGGCACGGTGCGCATTGCCGCCAGCGAGGTGGTGGCGGCCTATGTGCTACCCGAGATGACGGCGCGGCTTGCCGTCGAGGAACCCGGCATCGAGGTTGAGATCGTCGCTTCGAACCAGGCCGAGAATCTGCTGCGTCGCGACGCCGACATTGCCATCCGCATGGTCAAGCCGGCGCAGAATGAACTGGTCGCGCGCAAGGTGACCGACATTCCGCTCCGCGCCTGCGCGGCAAAATCCTATCTCGACCGGCGTGGCCGTCCGCGCGAGGCCCGCGATCTTGCCGAGCACGATCTGGTCGGCTTCGATCGCAGCGATGAAATCATTCGCGGCTTCGCTCAATTCGGGGTTCCGCTCAACCGCAATGCCTTCCGCTTCAGGACCGACAACCACATAGTTTTGTGGGAGGCACTGCGGGCGGGAAACGGCATCGGCTTTGGCCAGCAGCCGCTGGCCGAGCGCGATGCACTGGTGGAAATCGTGCTGCCGGACCTCCCGCTGCCGACGCTGCCGGTGTGGCTGGCCATGCACCGCGACGTGCGTACCAGCGTCCGCATCCGCCGCGTCGCGGATTTCCTCTACGAACAGTTCAAGCGCTATTCAGCCGGTGCAGGCTCGGCAGCAAATTCGGCGCGGTGAGCGAGCCCGGCCATCAACAGCACGACTATCAGCAACCCGGACAGAGCGACGAAGATCGGGCCGAAGCTCGAGTGTTCGGCGATGAAGCCGATCGCCGAAGGCGCCACCAGGATGCCTGAGTAACCCATTGTGGTGACGACGCTCATGCCGGTGCCGGGCGCCATGCGCTCCTGGTTGCCGCCGGCCGAAAAGATGATCGGCACCATATTGGCAATACCCAGGCCGCAAAAGGCAAAGGCGGCAATGGCCAGCCACGGCGAGGGAGCCAGCCCGGCCACCAGCATGCCGGCTGCAGCGGCAAGCGCCGACGCGCGCAGCGTCGTAACGGCACCGAAACGGTTGCGGACGCCATCGCCGAGAAAGCGCATGACGGCCATGACGCCGGAAAAGGCGGCATAGGCCAGGCCTGCGATAGCAAGATCGGCGCCGAGCTCCTGCCTGAGATACAGCGCTGCCCAGTCGAGCACCGCGCCTTCGGAGATCATCGTCAGCAGCGCCATCAGCCCGACCAGATAGACAAGCGGGTTTGCCGGCAGGGCGAATTTGTGATGCTCGGCGACCGGATGCTTGTCCTCGGCGATCAGGTAGCGGATCGCTACCGCGATGACAGCAAAGGCAAGCGCCGTCACCATCGTCGCATGCGCGAGATGACCATAGTTCTGGATGGCGAAACCGCCCAAAGCGCCGCCTGCGAAACCGCCAAGGCTCCAGAAACCGTGCGAGGACGACATGATGGCGCGGGACAGCCGCCGTTCCACCGCCACCGCATTGGCATTCATGGCGACGTCCATGCCGCCGATCGAACCGCCGAAGATGAACATGGCGATGGCCGCCAGGGGCACATTGGGGGCCAGAGCCACCATCAAAAGACCGAAGCTGCCGGCAAGTCCGAACCAGCGCAGCACGGTGCGCGAGCCATGCTTCGAGATCAGATGGCCGCACCAGGTCATGGCGGTGACGGCGCCGGCGCCGAACAACAGGATCAGCAGGCCGAGCGTGAATTTGCTGATGTCCAGCCGGGTCAGGAACACCGGGATCTGCGGCGCCCAGCTGCCGGTCAGGAAGCCGTTGGCGAGGAAGATGCCGGCCACGGCCCAGCGTCCACGAATCGCGATTTGCGTGATTTTCTGCGCGTCCATCGGGTAGAATCCGGTCCGGAAATGGCTTTGCGCGGCAAATTAGATCGATTCAATTCACAGTCAAGCGCTCTTCGCCGAAAGTGCTTGGACCAGACGGCGCCACAAGGCGCCGGTGGACGCTACGTCCTCTCGTGTCGGCCAACCACCTCGGTGGTCCACTCCAAAATCTCTACGGCTCGGGATAAGGCGCGCCATCCTTGTGCACAAACCGGCCGTCGGCGTTGGTGCTCATCATGTCGATGTCGGAGCAGGTGGTTACGTCGGCGGGCCAACGCGAACCAACTTCGAGATAGATCGCAACTGCGCCCGATTTGTTGATCATGTGATGGCCGTTGCCGGAGCCTTTCGGAAAGGCCGCGCAATCACCCGCGCGCAGCACCGTCTCGCCGGCATCTTCGACGAGCGTCAGCTCGCCTTCGAGCACGTAGACGAACTCGTCTTCGTGCGAATGCCAGTGGCGCTGGCTCGACCAGTTGCCCGGCGGCAGGCGCATGAGATTGATGCCGAAGTCGGTGAGCCCGCCGGCGTTGCCCAGCCGCTGCCGCACGCGTTCGGCACAGGGTGCATCGAACGGAGGTGGATAGGATGAGCCCTTGCGTCCGGGTACGTCGGCGACGTCGATCTTAGGCACGGCAGTCCTCCCATTTGGGGCAAAAACCATTCGTGAAGGTCGTTCAGTGCGATGGATTGTGACCTGGAACGGTTCATCGTTTCACGGAAACGCCGAACCGTTCCATCCTTTTGTCTTGACGCAATTCCGGACGGAAAACCGTTCACACTTTTCCTGGAATTGCTCTAGTGGTCCCTGGGGCGTCTTGCCTCGAACTCGGCCTTCTTGGCATCGGAGGCCTCGATCTGGTTCAGTGCCTGCCACTCGGCATAGGCCATGCCGTAGATGATCTCGCGCGACTGGTCCTTGCTGAGTTCGACACCCTCGGCTTGCGCCGCATCGCGGTACCAGTTGGACAGGCAGTTGCGGCAGAAGCCGGCGAGGTTCATCAGGTCGATGTTCTGCACGTCGGAACGCTCGCGCAGATGCGCGACCAGCCGGCGGAAGGCAGCGGCTTCGAAATCGCGCTTTTGTACGTCGCTGAGTTCGGTCATGGCTTGTTGGCCTCCTTGGCCTCCATCATGCCGGCCCGGTGCGCGAGCCGAATATTTTCACTGCATGTATATCGGCACGTCGATCTATCGCGTCAACGATCGGCGCCAGCCGTTCGGCCCAGGCGAGCGCACCCTTCCGGTCGGCGATCAGGTCCTGGCGGATCTCGATAAGCGCATGGGCAAAGCCGTTGACGATAGCGTGCCTGAACATGGTATCGCCGCGCAGTGCGCCGTCATAGGGTTCGTTGTCGCCGACGACGAGGCTCTTGTCCTCGGCGAGCATGTCGATCAGCGGCCGCGCAACGCGATCGTCGAGATCCCATAATATGCCGACATGCCACGGCCGCACGAAGCCCTGCATGGTCGGTGTGAAGGAATGCACCGAAAAAATGAAGGGCGCCTGCGCTGACGCTTGCGCCACCGAGGCGATCATGGCGCCGACGGCGTCATGATAGGGGCGGTAAAAGCGATCCAGCCGTCTTTCGCGTTCCTCCGGCGCCATGGGATAATTTCCCGGGATGACGGTGCCGTCATAGAGCTGGCGAATCAGCGTTGGATCGTCCTCGCCGCGATTGGGGTCGATCAGCAGTCGCGAAAAATTGGCAAGCACCGCCGGAACGCCGAGCAGACTTGCGAGTTCGCGGGTTACAGTCTCGACGCCGATGTCGTAGGCGATGTGGCGGTCGAACTCCGCCGCGGGCAGGCCGAGGCTGCCATACTCCTCCGGCAGGTCGCGGCGGGCGTGATCGGCCAAAAGCACCATGCCGCGCTTGCGATCGCCTTCGACGATGTCGAAAGGCGCGAAAACTGTGGATCGGGTCATTGGCGGGAAAGGTCTGTTCGCTGGCTTCCGGGGAGGGTGGTACCGTCATTCCACGAAGAGAACGCTCGCGCAATGCCGTTGTTTGGCCACGGTTTCTGCCAAAAAACTGAGCAGGGGCGACCGTAAGCGCGCCAGAGCCTTCTAAATCGATTGGATTGGACAGATCGGCGCGTTGACATGCGTACGGACTTTTCCGAAAAGGGGCGTTGAGAGATGCAAATGTGGTTCTTGAGGGGTTTCGGGATGGGTTTCGCCGGCAGGCTGCGTGTGCGCCATGCCTTGGCCATGCCGCTCCTGATACCGGCCATGGGCCTTTTTGTGGTGATTTCGGCCTCGCCGGCACGCGCCGATTTCCGCGTCTGCAATGCCACGCAGAACCTGGTCGGCGTCGGCATCGGCTATCGCGCCAAAGCCGGCTGGATCACCGAAGGCTGGTGGCACATCGAAGGATCGAGCTGCAAGACGCTGATCGAGGGACCGTTGTCATCAAGGTTTTACTATCTTTATGCAGAAGACGCCGAGCGCGGCGGACGCTGGGATGGCCCGATCAACATGTGCGTGGCCGAAAAAGAGTTCAAGATCGCCGGCGTTACCGATTGCGTCGCCCGGGGCTTTCAGCGCGCCGGATTCCAGGAATATGACACGGGCGAGCAGGCAAGCTGGATGGTCCAGCTGACTGACGAGCCCGCAACGGATGGCGCTCCAGCCGCCCCGGGAACAAACAGTCAATGAGACGCAGCCGCAAGGTCAAGATCCTCGCCACCATCGGTCCGGCCTCCTCGTCCGAGGAGATGCTGAAGAAGCTGTTCGAAGCCGGCGCCGACGTGTTCCGCATCAATATGAGCCACACCGACCATGAATTGATGCGTACGCTCGTCGGCCGTATTCGTGCCGTCGAGGAGGCGGTCGGCCGGCCGATCGGCGTTCTCGCAGACCTGCAAGGGCCAAAGCTGCGCGTCGGCAAGTTCGCCAACGGCAAAGAGGTGCTGACCGTCGGTCAGACCTTCACGCTCGACGACAATCCCGAACCCGGCAATTCGACGAGGGTCTACCTGCCGCATCCCGAAATCCTGCGTTCGGTCGAGGCTGGTCATCGCCTGCTGATCGACGACGGCAAGCTCGAGCTCAAGGCGGTCAGCAGCAACGGCAAGGCGATCGTCTGCACCGTCGTCGCCGGCACGATCATTTCCGACAAGAAGGGCGTCAGCCTGCCCGACACCGACCTGCCGGTCGGAGCGCTGACGGAAAAGGACCGCCGGGATCTCGACGCGGTTCTGGCGACCGGCGTCGACTGGGTGGCACTGTCCTTCGTGCAGCGGCCCGAGGACCTGGCCGAAGCACGCAAGATCGCACGCGGCCGGGCGCTGATCATGGCCAAGATCGAAAAGCCGCAGGCCGTCGCCCGGCTGGCCGAGATCATTGAACTTTCGGATGCGCTGATGGTTGCCCGCGGCGATCTCGGCGTCGAGATGCCGCTCGAAGCCGTGCCTGGCATCCAGAAGCAGATCACTCGCGCCGCGCGCCGTGCCGGCAAGCCGGTGGTGGTCGCCACGCAGATGCTGGAATCGATGATCACCGCGCCGGTGCCGACACGCGCCGAGGTGTCGGACGTTTCGATCGCCGTGTTTGAAGGCGCCGACGCGATAATGCTTTCGGCAGAGTCCGCCGCCGGCGCCTATCCGGTCGAGGCGGTGGCGATGATGAACCGGATCGCCACCAAGGTCGAAACCGACCCGACCTATGCCGGCATCATCAACGCGCAGCGCTCGGAACCGGAAGCGACGGGAGCCGACGCCATCTCGCTCGCCGCCCGCGAAATAGCCGAGACGCTTAAGCTGTCGGCGATCATCACCTATACCGCGTCCGGCACAACCGGCTTGCGCGCCGCGCGCGAGCGGCCGCAAGTGCCGATCGTGGCGCTGTCGCCGATCCTCAACACGGCGCGGCGGCTGTCGCTGCTGTGGGGCACGCATTGCGTCGTTTCTCCCGATGCCATCGACCTCGACGACATGGTCGATCGCGCCTGCCGCATCGCTTTGGACGAAGGCTTCGGCAAGCCCGGCGACCGCGTCATCATCACGGCCGGCGTGCCGCTGAGGACGCCGGGCTCGACCAACATGCTGCGCATCGCCTATGTCGGATCGGAAGTCGGCCGCTAATGTCGGCTGCGGCTGCCGGATGGGCCGGCTGCATGGCGCGTCGTAAACGCGGCGCCAGCCCGGCGCATCGACCGCAGTCGGGTTAGGATCGACGCCGAACTCCGCCAGCTTGCATCAGCCTGTGGCCGGCCGTGAAGCGGTTCGAAGGCCCTATCCGACTTGAGCTGGAAGTCAGTTAAGGTAATCTCTCCTGGGAGAAAGAGGAGGGTGATCCAATGTGGATGCGCACTGATCTTCTGGAACTCCTCGGCATTGAACACCCGATAATCCAGGCGCCGATGAGCGGCATCACCACGCCGGAACTCGCGGCGGCAGTCAGCAATGCCGGGGCGCTTGGCTCGCTCGGATGCGGCATTCTGCCTGCGGCGGCTATCCGCGAGCAGCTCACGGCGACACAGCACGCCACCAATCGTCCGATCAACGTCAACTTCTTTGCGCACCCGGCGCCGGCACGCGATGATGCGGCAGCTCAAAGTATGCGAGACCGCCTTCGCGGCTGCTATGAGGAGGTCGGCCTCGGACCGGTGCCCGAGCCGGGCGAACCCTTCCCCACCTTCGATCGTGAGCGTCTCGAAATTGTGCTCGAGCTTCGCCCGAAGGTGGTCAGCTTCCACTTCGGCCTACCCGACACCGCAATTGTGCAGCAGTTGAAAGCCGGCGGCTGTATTGTCCTGTGTTCGGCTACCACCGTCTCGGAAGCGCGCCAGCTTGAGGCAGGAGGGGTGGACGCCATTATCGCGCAGGGATACGAGGCGGGTGGGCATCGCGGCACATTCACTGGCGACCCTGCTATCGGCACAGCCGGCACTATGGCCCTCGTACCACAGATTGTTGATGCCGTGCGGGTGCCTGTAATTGCTGCCGGCGGTATCTTCGACGGTCGCGGCATTGCTGCCAGCTTTGCACTTGGTGCATCTGGTGTGCAGATCGGCACGGCTTTCCTGGCCTGTCCTGAAGCCAATGTGCAGCCAGTCTATCGCGTAGCATTGCGCTCGGCCAACGACGAGAGCACGTCGGTGACTCGCTGCTTCACTGGCCGCCCAGCGCGCGTGGTGCGCAACCGGTTTGTGATGGAAATGGCTGGTGAGGAAGATGCTGCGCTGGCGTTTCCGCTACAGGCGAGTCTGGTCATGCCGCTTTCAATGGCAAAGGATGAAAGCAAGCGGGCTGACTTCTTGCCTATTTGGGCCGGGCAGGGCGTTGCGAAGCTGCGGGAGATGCCGGCCGCCGCCCTTGTGGAGAAACTCGTCACGGAAGCAAGCGGCATAGATCGGGCCGATAGGGGAGTAGGGGAGTAGGGGATGTGTTCCGGAGTGCATCTACACCACTCACATACTGCCTTACTCCCCTATTCCCTTACTGGTCTCAAATGCCTTCGCCGGCAAGCTCTTCGGAAAGTGCGGCGACCTGGTCCTGGGCGCTGCGCATCATCGGATAGATGCCGAGAACGCGCTGCCAGGCCTCGAGCGCCGACTGCTTGTGGCCGGTTTCGGCCATGATCTGGGCCAGGCCGGAAAGCGCGCCGAAATGGCGTGGTTCGAGCTGCAGGGTACGGTCGATGTCCGACATCGACTTCCCGTAGTTCTTCATCATGAAATGAACCGTGGCGCGCCGGTTCCAGCCTTCCGCATAGGTCGGCTGCAGGGTTACCACCTGATCGAGGAAATCGAGCGCAACATCGAATTTCTGGTTTTCAGTCGCCTTTTGCGACCATTGCATCATCAGGTCGATCGAGGCACTGCCCGACTGGGACCACTCGCTGCCGATGCGCCCGGCGATGCGCTCAGCCGCCTTTTCGTTGCGTTCGCGCTTGAGATCGGCAAACAGCTGATCGAGCCGCGCCTGTTTCGTCATCACAACCGGAGGTGCTGTCGGCCGATTTGCTGTCGGATCTTCAGCCCACGCCGGCAGCGAGACAGCGCTGGAAACGAAGAAAGCCGTGAAAAATGCAAAAAGAATCCGCATCGCGGGAATCTAGCCCCCGACGCCGGATCGTCAAACTGAATTTAGCGTGAGAGGCGTATCATGCGCACGGAGGCACGCAGCCTCCGGTCAAAAACTCAACCCTGGCGCGCCTTGTAGCGCGGAGCGGTCTTGTTGATGATGTAGACGCGGCCCTTGCGACGAACCAGCTGGTTGTCGCGGTGACGCGCCTTCAACGCCTTGAGCGAATTCTTGATCTTCATGGTCTTGCCCGTCGGTCTGGGCCCGGTCCCGGGCCGAACTATTAAGGCGCGCCCACAGACGCGCCTTTGAACTGTGCGTGGCTCATAGACGAGGAGCCTTGCCCGTGTCAACCGCAAGCGCGTTGCCTAAACGATACGGACCGTTTCGTATCATCGAAATACCCGCCAACGGCGCCTTGCGGCATTGCGCGGGCTTGAGACGGCTGGAATGATGCGGTTGCGAATTGGAGATCATCATGCGCCGAATTCTTGTGTCCGCCTGTCTTGCCGTCCTTGCGGCAGGTTCTGTTGCCCATGCGCAGGAATGCGACCGCAACGACGACAGCCAGCAGATGATGAACATCTGCGCCGACGCGGACTACAAATCCGCCGACGCCAAACTCAACAAGGCCTACCAAGAGCTCATCAGCGCAAGCGATGCAAAAGCCAGGAAGCTGTTGCAGACGGCGCAGCGCGCGTGGATCGCCTTTCGCGACGCGGAATGCAGCTATTCCGCCGCGGACAGCGAAGGCGACTCGATCTATCCGATGCTGATATCGGAATGCCTGACGCGGCTGACCGACGACCGCACCAAACAGCTCACCGCCGATTCGACCTGCGCGGAAGGCGATGTGAGCTGCGCCAGCCCCGACGAGGACGAGAGCGGCGACATCCAGTAAGCGTAGGTTCTAACTTTTGTTTGAGCATGATCGTTCCCGAAAACCGGATTCCACTTTTCGGGATCATGCTCTAGCTGCGGCGGCTCACGCGCGTGAAATGGCCCATCTTGCGGCCGGGCCGCGCCTCGGCCTTGCCATAGAGGTGCAGCATCAGATCGGGCTCGGCGAGAAGTTCAGGAACGCGCCGGATGTCGTCGCCGATCAGGTTTTCCATGACGCAGTCGAACTGCCGTGCGGGATTTCCCAGCGGCAGGCCGGCGACGGCGCGGATGTGCTGCTCGAATTGCGAGATGGTGCAGGCGGCCTCCGTCCAGTGACCGGAATTGTGGACGCGCGGCGCAATCTCGTTGGCCAGCAGCGAACCGTCGGCCAGGACAAAGAATTCGACGCCGATGACGCCGACATAGTCGAGCGCTGCAAGTATCTCGGCCGCCGCCGTTTGAGCCGCAGCCGCCGTGTCGGACTTCACCCCGGCCGGCAGCGTCGAACTGTGAAGAATACCGTTGCGATGGACATTCCAGGCCGGATCGTAGGCGGCGAGCGAACCGTCGATGCCGCGCGCGGCGATCACCGAAATCTCGCGCTCGAAGGCGACGAATGATTCCAGGATCAACGGCACGTTGCCCATCGCCTCGCAAGTGCCGGCAAAGCCGCCTGTTTCCATGTTGCGGAAGACACGCTGGCCCTTGCCGTCATAGCCCATCCGGCGCGTCTTCAATATGCCGCTGCCGTTGAACTTTTTCAGCGCGGCCGTCAGTTCCTCGTCATTGTCGACGGGGCTGAAATCCGCGGTCGGTATGCCGATGCCGTTGAGGAATTTCTTTTCCGCCAGCCGGTCCTGAGCCACTTCCAGTGCGCGTGCCGGCGGATAGACCGGGACCGTGGTGGCAAGTGCCGCGGCGGCCGCAACCGGAACGTTCTCGAATTCGTAAGTAACGACGGCACTGGCCGCAGCCAGCTCGCCGAGCGCGGCCGCGTCGTCGTAGGCGGCGACGATCTGCCGGTTGGCGACCTGTGCCGCCGGGCAGTCTGGCTGCGGCTCCAGCACGACGATGCGGTAGCCGAGGCGGGCCGCGGCCATCGCCAGCATGCGGCCGAGCTGGCCGCCGCCAATGATGCCGATGGTCGATCCGGCGGGCAGGCTCACGGCGTGTCCACGGGCTCGGCGGCCACCTTGGCGGTCTGTGCGGCGCGCCAACTATCCAGCCGGGCGGCAAGCTTTTCGTCGCTCAGTGCCAGCACCGCGGCAGCCAGAAGGGCAGCGTTGGCAGCGCCGGCCTTGCCGATGGCCAAAGTGCCGACCGGAATGCCGGCCGGCATCTGCACGATGGATAGCAGCGAATCCTGGCCGGACAGCGTCTTCGATTCCACCGGCACGCCGAACACCGGCAGTGGCGTCATCGCCGCCGTCATGCCGGGCAGATGCGCCGCACCGCCGGCACCGGCGATGATCACCTTGTAGCCGGCGGCCTTGGCGCCCTTGGCGAAGTCATAGAGCCGGTCGGGAGTACGGTGGGCCGAGACGATCAGCCGCTTGTGCGGGATGCCAAGCGCTTCAAGCGTTTCGGCGGCGTGGCGCATCGTCGCCCAGTCGGACTGGCTGCCCATGATGATGGCGACGTCGGCGCGGCGATTGTCCAAGCTTCTGCTCCCCGGCGGCAAACGCGCGCATTAGCGGAAATCGAGGGGAGCCGCAAGGATAGGAGCTTCCCGCACTCGGGCGAATGGCGCCATCGCTACCTAATCCGGCCAGCGCAAAGCCCCGGCAGACTGCTTGCGAGCGGACTTCATCGCATCCGCGGGCCGCTCAGCAGCGCTCAACACCGCCCGCAGGCGCTCGGCGACGATCTCCGCCTCGCCGGGGTGCAGATTGCACGGATCAAGGAAGAAGTGGCCGCGCTCGACCTCGTGGTTGCGAACGATAATGGGGGGCGAACCCGCCGCCAGTGCCGAGGCCAGCCCGGCGGCGGTGAACCGGCTTTCGGGCGCAACAAACACCTGCAGGCGCTCGAGAGGATTTCCGGTCGGATCGGGAATGATGTTTGCTGCGATGCCGGGCAGGCCCTGCAATGCGGTTTGCCACAGATGCAGTGCGGCTTCTTCCCGCTGGCGGATGCCGGCATGGTCGCGCCGTTCCCAGGCTTCCAGGGCCGCCATGGTGCCGGCAATGCTCTCCTTGCCGACCTTCATGGCCCGCGCAACGCCGCGGTTCTGGAGATAGGCGGCCCGCACCAGATCCTTGCGGCCGGCAACGACGCCGCTTGTCGGCCCTGAGAGAAATTTGTGCCCGCTATAGACGACAATGTCGGCGCCGCGCGCCAGAAAGCCGCGCAAATCGTATTCCGAGGCGGCGTCGACGATCACCGGCACGCCCTTGGCGTGGCAGATCTCGCAGAACTCTTCGAGCGAGAGCATGCCGTATTGCACGGTGTGGTGCGCGACGACGTAGAGGGCTGCCGCCGTCCGGTCCTGGATCGCCTCGCCTACATGATAGTCCTGCGTAACGCTGACCGTGCCGGCGGGCACTGCCTTGGCTCCGGCAAGCCGGATCGACTGGTCGATCGGCGCGCCATAATTGACGATGTGGCCAAGCTGGACGATGACCTCCGATTTGAGGCCCTCGGTGTCGTCCGGCAGCCGCTCGATCGCAAGAAGGCTGGTTCCGGTCATCGCGCCGGCAATCGCCATGGTTATGCCGCTGGCGCAGCATGCGGTGATAAAGCCGGCCTCGCCGCCGGTGAGGCGTGCAATCACCGTGCTTGCGGCGCGCTGCAGATCGTCCATCTCGACCCATTGCGAGGCGATTTCCGACATTGCGGCAATCGCTTCCGGCACGATGATCGAAGCGCCGAGCGCCGTCATCGTTCCGGAAACATTAATGATCGGGCGAAGGCCGAGCCGTTCGCGGATTGTCGTATTGGAACGGTCAGCGGCATAGGTCGTCATCTCTGTAGATCCTGTTTTCAGGCGGCGATCTCGACGACCGCCTCGATTTCAACTGTGATGTTGCCCGGCAGCGAGCCGACACCGATCGCGGAACGGGCGTGTCCGCCAAGCGTATCAAAGACGGCCGCGAAAAGATCGGAACAGCCATTCACCACCTTGGGGTGCTCGCTGAATGTCGGCGTTGCATTGACAAAGCCAAGCAGCTTGACGACGCGCACGATGCGGCCGAGGTCGCCGGCCGCGGCATGCATGACGGCGAGCAGGTTCAGGCCGGTGAGACGGGCATGCCCATAGGCCTCCTCCACGGAGACATCCTCGCCAACCTTGCCGGTGCAGAGCGCGCCATCAGCGCGCAACGGCCCCTGGCCGGAGAGGAAGATCAGCCGTCCGCTCTCGGCATAGGTGACGAAGTTGGCGATGGGCTTCGGCGGCTCGGGCAGCGTCAGGCCCAATTCCGCGAGCCGGATGTAAGGCGTCATAAAAGCTCCTTGCGACAGCTTTCGCCGTCCGGTGTCAAAAATGCGAGGCGCGAAACCGCGCCAGGAAGCTGCGAAGGCGTTCATTGTCGAAGTCCGCAGCCAGGATCTCGGCGGGAGGTCCGACGGCACTGACGCCGCCATCCGCCATGAAAACGATGCGGCTCGATGCATCGCGTGCAAAAGCCATCTCGTGCGTGACCATCAGCATCGTCATGCCGTCTTCGGCGAGGCTGCGTACGACCTCGAGCACCTCGCCAACCAGTTCGGGGTCGAGCGCCGAGGTTATCTCGTCGAGGAGCAGGATCTTCGGCTCCATCGCCACAGCGCGGGCGATGCCGACGCGCTGCTGCTGGCCGCCGGAAAGCTCGGCCGGCAGACTGTCGGCCTTGTGGGCGAGCCCGACCCGGCCGAGCCAGTGCTCGGCAATGGTGCGGGCCTCGGCATTGCTCTTGCCGCGCACCTTGCGCAGGCCGAGCATGATGTTGCCGGCCGCAGTCAAATGCGGAAACAGATTGAAGCTCTGGAACACCATTCCGGTCTCGGCGCGCATCGCCGCCAGGTCGCGCTCGCTGCGTCGCTGGCGTGTTCCCGCCTCGCGGTAGCCGACCTCTTTACCGTCGATACGGATCGAGCCGTTATCATAGCTCTCCAGGAAATTGACGCAGCGCAGCAGGGTGGTCTTGCCGCTGCCGGATGGGCCGATGACCGTCACCACCTCGCCGCGCGTCACCTTGAGGCTGACCGAGCGCAGGACCTCGACGGATCCAAAGGCTTTGGAGACCTCGGAGATATCGAGAAGCGCCGGATTTGCGTGCGAGGCTTTGGACATCTTGTTATTCCCGGATGAAGGAGAAACGCCGCTCCAGCCGCCGGCTGGCCAAGGAGAGGGCGTAGTTGACGGCGAAGTAGACGAGCGCGCCGAGGATGTAGAGCGGCATCGCCTCATAGGTGCGGCCGATGACCTGGTTGATCGCTTGCATCAGGTCGGTGATGCCGAGCAGCGAGACCAGCGCGCTGCCTTTCACCGCGTCGGTGACGCCGTTGATCCAGGGCGGCAGGAAGCGCCTGAACGCTTGCGGAAAAATGACGTAGGCCAGCCGCTGGCGGAAGGTCAGCCCGATCGCCATCGCCGCCTCCGACTGACCCTTGGGAATCGAGCCGACGGCGCCCCTGAGATACTCGACGACTTGTGCGGTCTTGAAGAGGGTGAGGGCGAGTACGGCCGCCCAAAAGGACTCAAGATGCAGTCCCACCGCGGGCAGGCCGTAATAGACGAAGAAGATCAGCACCAGGATCGGAATGCCGCGTATGGTGTCGCTGAAGACGCGCACTGCCCAGCGCAGCGGAGCCGGACCATAGACGAGGCCGACACCCATCAGCACGCCGGCGATAAGCGATAGCACCACAACCAGCAGCGACACCCACAAGGTTACGGCA
Organism: Mesorhizobium sp. M0563; assembly: GCF_040321065.1. NCBI lineage: Bacteria > Pseudomonadati > Pseudomonadota > Alphaproteobacteria > Hyphomicrobiales > Phyllobacteriaceae > Mesorhizobium > Mesorhizobium sp. M0563. The sequence goes on along the minus strand of NZ_JAMYQV010000010.1, from coordinate 107,769 downwards.
AAGCCTTCGGCGAGGAACGGCAAGGCATAGATGATCTGGCTCAGCATGTCAGCGCGCCGCCTTGAACCGGCGCTCGACCAGCCGCAGCGCGAAAAGCAGCGCGTAGCCGGTCAACAGGTACATCGCAGTCACCACCAGATAGACCTCGACAATGCGGAAGGTGTTGAAGTTGATCCACTGGGCGCCATAGGTGAGCTCGGGTACCGAGATGACCGACGCCACCGACGTGTCCTTGAAGAGCGATATGAAAGTGTTGGAAAGCGCCGGCAGCGTTATGCGCAGCATCGTCGGCAAGCGTACATGGAGCAGTCTCTGCCAAGGGGTCAGGCCAATCGCCTTGCCGGCGTCGAGTTGTCCGCGCGGCACCGCCTCGAGCCCGGAGCGAAATACCTCGACCAGATAGGCGCCGCTGTAGAGCGACAGCGTGGCAATGAACGAGGTTTGCGCGCTGTAGGCGATATCGACCACGGTCGGCAGGCCGTAGAAGACCAGGTAGACGAGCAGGATCAGCGGCACGTTGCGGATGAACTCGACATAGCCCGCGATGACGGTCCGCACCGCTCGCCCGGCCGACACGTACCAGACCGCCAGAAGCAGCCCGATGACGATGCCGATCGCGATGGAGATGACAGCCAGCTCAAGGCTGAGCAGCAGCCCCCCCCAGAGCTTGTCGAAATGCCGCCAGATCAGGTTGAAGTTGAGGGTATAGCCCATGCGTCCTGCTTAGTGCCGACAGTCCGGGAACGAGGCGGAAGGGCGCCGGAGGCATCCTTCCGCCTGATGGATCAGATAACCGGGAATCCAGGATGGCGGGCCGGCGGCTCCTGTCCGAAATAATCCTTGAACGCAGCGTCGTAGAGTGCCGTTTCATGGCCGAACATGGCGATGGTGAAGGTCTGGTTGACGAAGGTCAGCCAGTCGAGGTCGCCCTGCCGCAGTGCGGCACCATAAAGCATCGAGAACCAACTCTTGCCGGCATCGAAGTATTTGTCCGGATTGCGCGAGGCGAGCCAGCGGACCGTCGACAGATCGACGGCCGCGGCGTCGGATCGCTTCGATTCCAGTGCCTGCAGCACGTTGGCCTGCGTGTCTATCTGCATCACCTGCGCCTCCGGCAGGACGATGCGCACGTTTGCCTCGGCATCGACGTTTTGCAGGATGGAAATCCGGGTCGCCGAACCGGCGGCAAGCAGCTTGTCGAAGGTCTTATTCTCGGCGTTCGGAAGGGTCAGCAAGGCGATGCCTTCGACATAGTAGGGCCTGGAGAAGTGGATCAGCTGCGAGCGCTGGGCGGTCATGGTCATGAACTGGATGGTGATGTCGACCTTGTTGGTGGTCACGTTCGGAATGCGCTGAGCCGGATCCTGCATGACGAATTCGACTTTGGTCGGATCGTCGAAAAGCCCCTTGGCGAGAATGCGACCCATGGTTATGTCCATGCCCACCAGTTCGCCGGCATCGTTCTCGAAGTGCCAGGGCGCGTTGGTGCTGCCGGTGCCGACGATCACCTTGCCGCGCTCGAGAACGGTGCGCAGCAGGCTGTCAGGCGCTGCCTGGGCCGCAGCTTTCTGGACATCGACCGCAGTGGCGGCACTCATCACTCCGGCCGTTGCAAGCCCGGCCATTCCCAGTTTCAGAAATTCACGCCTTTTGGATGTGTCGTTCACGGCGACCTCCTTCGTGTTGTGTTCCCCGTTGGACCAGCAGCGCAGGCATCGGTTGCAACTGACGTCATTGTCCCTTACAAGGGACGCCTGTACTCTGTACAAGACAGATTAACATCAGGAATCGATAATGCAAGAAGGCAATGCCTTGGCCGCTCGACCGGACGCCGGTCTGGACGAAGACAAGAATTCGGGCTCGCGGGAGAAGGGCCTCAACCGGGTCCTCCAGATTCTGGAGTTTCTCCACGCGACCCAGCGCGCGATCGGCATTGGCGATCTTGCCAGAGGGGTGAACGCACCGCGGTCGACGACCTATACGCTGGTGCGCTCGCTGGTCGACGCAGGCCTGCTGGAGATGGCCGGAGACGGCAATCGGGTCTATTTTGGAAAGAAGCTCTATCTCTACGGAATGGACTATGTGCGGGGCAACGACCTGCTCAGGCGAGGGCGGCAGGAAGTCGACCATCTGTCACGCGAGTCCGGCGAGACCTCGGAGCTGTGCATGCTGCAAAGCGGCCGCTACACCATCGTCCATTCAAGCCCGGGAACCAGGCCATTCAGGATCAGCTCGGCGACGGGTCTGCAAATACCGCTTCCCTGGACAGCTTCCGGGCGGCTGCTCCTCGCCGGCTTCGACAGGGCAGCGATCGAGGATATGGTCTCGGAAGACGACCTCGTACTGCCGGACGGCCGCAGGTTGCAGCTCGACGATTTCATAGCCGATATCGCGGTGGCCAAGTCGGCCGGCTACTGCGTCACCTCCGGCCTTGTCGATGCCTACACGAAATGCCTGGCCGCGCCGGTCTTTTCGGCGCCGGGCAGGGTCGAGGCGACGATGTGCCTGGTGGTTCCCATCGATACCTCGACCGAAAAGACCGATGACCTGATAGAGCTGTTGCTCGAGCGCGCCGCGCGGCTTTCGATCGCGGCATAGGCCGCCTTTTCAGCAGGCCAGCGCCGGCGTCCATTCAAGCGATAATGTCTGGAATGATCTTGTCTTCCAGCGCCATCAGCCTGTCCTTCAGGAAAAGCTTCTTTTTCTTCATGCGCTGGATCTGCAGCGGGTCGCAATTCATGGCGATCATCGCATTGATGGCCGCGTCGAAATCGGCGTGTTCCTGCTTCAGCCGGGAATATTCGAGGCGGATATCTGCCTGTTCCTGATCGGACATTTTTACCGTCTGCACGTCTGCGGCGCCCAAACTATGGGCCTGATTGGGCGGGACCGGGGGTCTTCTTGCACCGGCGCGCAGCCCATACCACATTTCATATTGTCGTGGAATGCTACCACGCAGCATTCGACATCGGTGCGCGATGGTGGCACACTGTCATTATGCCGTCACAGAAGCGAGCCTGCGGTGGACGTGCCATGACGGCTGCAATCCGAGGAAACCATGAAAGGGAGAACCAATCATGTCTCTTGCATCCCATCTTGATGAGCTGCAGCGGAAACACGGCGACATCGAACGCGAAATCGACGATGCGATGACCCATCCGTCGGTAGACGACCTCGAAATCGTGAATCTCAAGCGGCGCAAGCTGGCGCTCAAGGACGAGATTGAAAAACTGAAGGCGAAACCGACGACGCACTGACGCCCATCCAGGACTAGCTGCGCCGCCTGGCGCGCGATTTCTTTCCGGTGGCATGTCTCTATGCTCCGGAAACGCTTATGGATTTGCGGCAAGCTGCCGTCTTGTCATTTCCGATTTGCTAGGTCTGCGCGCCAGTCGCCATTGACAAGCCATCTTTGCTCCTCCACCTCATGCCCGGACCTTCAAGATTAAAGGCAGCCGGCATGACCGGATATTTTTCCTCACCCTTCCCGCGCCGCAGGTCGGTCGGTGTCGACGTCGGCGGCGTGATGGTCGGCGGCGGCGCCCCAGTCGTCGTCCAGTCGATGACCAACACCGACACGGCCGATGTCGACCAGACGGTGGCGCAAGTGGCGGCACTGCATCGCGCCGGCTCCGAGATCGTGCGCATAACGGTCGATCGCGACGAAAGCGCTGCCGCTGTGCCGGCCATCCGCGAGCGACTGGAGCGGCTCGGGATCGACGTGCCGCTGGTCGGCGATTTCCATTACATCGGCCACAAGCTCCTGGCCGATCATCCGGCCGGCGCTGAGGCCTTGGCCAAGTACCGCATCAACCCCGGCAATGTCGGTTTCAAGGACAAGAGGGATCGGCAGTTCGCGGCGATCGTCGAGATGGCGATCCGATACGACAAGCCGGTGCGCATCGGCGTCAACTGGGGTTCGCTCGACCAGGAGCTGCTGACCCGGCTGATGGATGACAACCAGGCCCAAGGCTTTCCGCTGACCGCGCAGGAAGTGACGCGCGAAGCGATCGTGCAGTCGGCGATCCTGTCGGCCGAAATGGCCGAAGAGATTGGCCTTGCGCGCGAGAAAATCATCCTCTCGGCCAAGGTCAGCGGCGTGCAGGATCTGATCGCCGTCTACACCGAGCTCGCCACCCGTTCCAACCATGCGCTGCACCTCGGCCTGACAGAGGCCGGCATGGGCTCGAAAGGCATTGTCGCATCATCGGCTGCGATGGGCATCCTGCTCCAGCAAGGCATCGGCGACACCATCCGCATCTCGCTGACGCCGGAGCCGAACGGCGACCGCACACGCGAAGTGCAGGTGTCGCAGGAGCTGTTGCAGACCATGGGCTTCCGGCAGTTCGTGCCGATCGTCGCCGCCTGCCCGGGCTGCGGCCGCACGACCTCGACCGTGTTCCAGGAGCTTGCCCAGAACATCCAGGCCGACCTGCGCAAGAACATGCCGGTGTGGCGCGAACAATATCCCGGCGTCGAGAACCTCAAGGTCGCGGTGATGGGTTGCATCGTCAACGGTCCGGGTGAATCCAAACATGCCGATATCGGCATTTCGCTGCCCGGAACCGGTGAGACGCCGACCGCCCCGGTGTTCGTCGACGGCAAGAAGGCGGCGACCCTGCGCGGCCCGTCGATCGCCGCGGATTTCGAGAAAATGGTTTCCGACTACATCGAACGGCGGTTTGGCCAACACGGCAAAGCCGCGGCGGAGTAGTTCGATGCGGCGTTTGCTTGGGGCGACGCTGGTTGTCATTTGCTGGCTGGGCTGGGCGACAGCCGTCCAGGCCGATCCGCCGCGGCCCGCCAAGCAGAAGCTGATCGATCGAGTTTGCGATCTTATCGAGACGCATGCCGACCAGAACGGCCTGCCCCGGGATTTCTTTGCCCGGCTGATCTGGAAGGAGAGTCGCTTCGATCCCAATGCGGTCAGCCCCGTCGGTGCGGAGGGTATCGCCCAATTCATGCCGGGTACCGCCAAGATGCGCGGGCTCGCCAATTCGTTCGATATCGAGCAGGCTATCCCGGCCTCGGCAAAATACCTCGCCGAAATGAAGACCGGCTTTGGCAATCTGGGCCTCGCCGCAGCCGCATACAATGCCGGCGAGAGCCGGGTGACGCGCTGGCTGAATTCCGGCGGCTTCTTGCCGATGGAGACCGAAAGCTACGTTTTGGACGTCATGGGCGAGCCGGCCGACAGGTTCACCGATGCCGCGTATGCCGGCGTCATCCGGCCGCTCGACAAGAAGGCGAGCTTCGCTGCCGCCTGCCGCACGCTGCCGGTGATCATGTCCAGAACCGTGCCGATGTCGTCGATCAACATCAAGCCATGGGGCGTGCAGGTGGCCGGCAATTTCCGCCGCGCCGCGGCGCTCAATCAGTGGAGCAATGTGAAACGGCGGTTTCCAGCCTTGCTCAGCGGTCGCAATCCGGTGGTCAGCCGGGTGCGCACACCGATCGGCAGGCGCGGCATCTATGCGGTGCGGATCGGCGCCGACACCAAAGCCAAGGCCGACGATATTTGCCAGAAGCTGCACAGCGTCGGCGGCGCATGCATTGTGGTGCGCAACCGGTAAAGCCATATGTCGGCGCGTTTCGCGCCATTGCTGCCCATCTCGCTCCCGCTGGGCGCTTCATCTTCGACACGCGATCACATTTTCCGTGAACCCTTAAGCAGAACCGTCAGGCAGGTCTTGCATCGTCGTTGATGCGGGGTAAGGTCCCCGCGATTTTTCGCGAAAGGGATCAGCATGGCCGACTTCAAGACACTGGACGACATCGGCAATATCAGCGGCAAGCGTGTGCTGGTGCGTGTCGACCTCAACGTTCCCGTCACTGAGGGCAAGGTCACCGACGCCACCCGCATCGAGCGCATTGTACCGACCATCGCCGAGCTGTCCGGCAAGGGCGCCAAGGTCGTCCTGCTTGCACATTTCGGTCGTCCCAAAGATGGACCGGCGCCGGAATTCTCGCTCGAGCCGATCGCCAAGGCGACGGCGGACGTGCTCGGCCGTCCGGTTGGCTTTGCCACCGACTGCATCGGCGACAAGGCCGCGAGCGCCGTCGCCGCCATGGAAAGCGGCGATGTGCTGCTGCTCGAGAACACCCGCTTCTACAAAGCCGAGGAGAAGAACGACCCGGCCTTCACCGAAAAGCTCGCCGCCAACGGCGACATCTTCGTCAACGACGCCTTCTCCGCTGCGCACCGCGCCCATTCGTCGACGGAAGGGCTGGCGCACGTGCTGCCGGCCTTCGCCGGGCGCACCATGCAGGCCGAGCTCGATGCGCTGGAAAAGGGCCTCGGCAATCCCGTCCGCCCGGTTGTCGCCATTGTCGGCGGGGCCAAGGTCTCGACCAAGATCGACTTGTTGATGAACCTGGTGAAGAAGGTCGACGCGCTGGTCATCGGCGGCGGCATGGCCAACACGTTTCTCGCGGCACGCGGCACCGACGTCGGGAAATCCTTGTGCGAGCACGATCTCGCGACCACCGCCAAGCAGATCATGATCGAGGCGGCCGAGGCCGGCTGCGCCATCATCCTGCCCGCCGACGCCGTTGTCGCCAGGGAGTTCAAGGCCGGTGCCGCAAGCGAGACCGTCGCCATTGCAGACGTACCAGCCGACGGCATGATCCTCGATGTCGGCGCGAAAACCGTGAAAACCATTGCCGAATGGATCGACCGTGCCGCGACGTTGGTCTGGAACGGGCCGCTCGGCGCCTTCGAGATCGAGCCGTTCGACCATGCGACGGTGGCGACGGCCAGGCACGCGGCAGCGCGCACCAAGGCCGGCAGGCTGGTCTCGGTGGCCGGCGGCGGCGATACGGTGGCCGCCCTCAACCATGCCGGCGTCAGCGATGAGTTCACCTATGTCTCGACGGCCGGCGGCGCTTTCCTCGAATGGATGGAAGGCAAGCCCTTGCCCGGCGTCGACGTCTTGAAGCGCTGAGCGCGGCGTTAATAACAGCGCGAAGCAGTGCGCTCGCGATTTTCAATCGATTCGCGCTTCTCCGACGAAAGGGTTCGACTTGAACCTGCGTTGCTCTGGTGGTCTGCTGGGTACGGGTCAATTCTTTCAGGAGAAGCACGATGAGCGAACGTCTCGAGGACATTGCCGCCGCGATGGTGGCCAACGGCAAGGGCCTGCTGGCTGCCGACGAGAGCTCCGGCACTATCAAGAAGCGCTTCGACGTCATCGGCGTCGAGTCGACCGCCGACAGCCGCCGCGACTATCGCGAGATGATGTTCCGCGCCAGCGATGCAATGACCAAGTACATTTCCGGCGTTATCCTCTATGACGAGACCATCCACCAGAAGGCCGCCGACGGCACGCCGCTGGTCGACATCATCAAGGCATCAGGCGCCATTCCCGGCATCAAGGTCGACGCCGGCGCCAAGCCTCTGGCAAGATTTCCCGGCGATACCATCACCGAAGGCCTGGACGGCCTGCGCGAACGCCTCGCCGACTATTACAAGCTTGGCGCCCGCTTTGCCAAATGGCGCGCGGTAATCGACATCGATGTTGCCAAGGGGGTGCCTTCCGCCACCTCGATCGGCTCGAATGCCCATGCGCTCGCCCGTTACGCCGCGCTTTGCCAGGAAGCCGGCATCGTGCCGATCGTCGAGCCGGAGGTGCTGATGGACGGCGCTCATGACATCGACACTTGCTACGAGATCAGCAAGGCGACACTGACAAAGCTATACACCGAGCTCTATGCGGCCCGCGTCGTCCTCGAAGGCACCATCCTGAAGCCAAACATGGTTCTCGCCGGCAAGAAATCGGGCAAGGTCACCAGCCCCGACGAGGTCGCCGAAAGGACGATAAAACTGTTCCGCGAGACGGTGCCAGCCGCGATCGGAGGCATCGCCTTCCTTTCGGGCGGACAATCGGACGAGCAAGCGACCGCCAACCTCAACGCCATCAACGCCATCGGCCCGCATCCGTGGAAGCTGACCTTCTCCTACGGCCGCGCCTTGCAGGCCGCTCCGCAGAAGGCCTGGAGCGGCAAGGCGGCGAACGTCGCCGCCGCGCAGGCCGCCTTCGCCCATCGCGCCCACATGAACCATCTGGCAGCGCTTGGACAATGGCAGCCGTCGCTGGAGCAAGCCGCTTAACCGAATCCATCTTGCGTTTCTCCCGACCCGGGCCACGTGCCCGGGTTTTGCTTGAAAGCAGCAAGGGCTGCAATTTTCTTGCAACTGACATGCAGCTCGGTGTCGGCATTCCTCGCTGCCGAACGTCCTCCGTGAAAAGAGGAGCAGACCTATGCCAAACAACAAGACCGTTTCGCAGGAAGACTGGTTCCAGGCGCACAAGGCGCATCTGGCGCGCGAAAAGGAATTGACGCGCTTTCGCGACCGCGTCGCCGCCGAACGCCGCGAATTGCCATGGCTGAAGATCCGCAAGGACTACGTCTTCGAGACCGAGCAAGGGCCAAAGAAACTGCCCGACCTGTTTGGCGGCAACAGCCAGTTGATCGTCTACCATTTCATGTTCGGGCCGGGCGCCGATTATCGTTGCGAGGGCTGCTCGTTCCTTGCCGACCACATCGACGGCGCCAACCAGCATCTCAGGCACCACGATGTTTCGCTTGTCGTGGTGGCGCGGGCGCCGCTGGCCGAGCTTCTGCCCTACAAGCAGCGCATGGGCTGGAAATTCGACTGGGTGTCGTCCTACGCCTCGGACTTCAACTTCGATATGCAGGTGTCATTCACCGACAAGCAGATCGCGGCCGGCGACACGACCTACAATTTCGAGCGGCGCGCGCGGAGATCGAAGGACCTTCCCGGCACCAGCGTGTTCTATCGCGACGAGAAAGGCGACATCTTCCTGACTTTCATCTCGCGCTCCAGAGGCGGCGATCCGCTGATCGGCGCCTATCACTATCTCGACCTGACGCCGAAAGGCCGCAACGAAACCGGGCCGCATCATAGCCTCGCCGACTGGGTGCGGCTGCATGACGAGTATGAAGACCAATCCGGGACGCATGACTGCTGCCATTGAGGCGACAGGCTGTCGCTGCAAGGTCGTTCACCTTCAGTGCAACATGCGCTAAGTGCTGTTCGCTGTGCCCTAAAAGGGATTTGCCATGCGGCGCTTTCCGACCCTTCTCACCTGGTTCGCCTTTCCGGTCTATGTCTGGCAAGGACTTGGCGTGCGTCGCCGCACCACCCGCATGCTGCCGGCACAAGGTCCGGTCATGCACGAGATATCAGGCCAGGCGCCGGCAATCTCGCTGCTGGTGCTCGGCGATTCCTCCGCCGCCTCAGTCGGCATCGGCAATTCCGAAAACGGATTGGCCGCGCAACTGGCCGTTCTAATTGCGCAACGCACCGGCCGCACCGTGCGCTGGCGGGCAGCCGGCTTCAACTCGGCAACCTCTGGCCAGATCCGCGATCATGTGCTGCCCAATCTGTCGGCCGATCCGTGGACGCATATCGTGCTCGCCATCGGCACCAACGACACCAAGAATTTTCATTCGGTACCGCGCTTCAAGCGCGATTTTGGCGGCCTGCTCTACGCGCTGCGCGCCAAATGGCCGGAGGCGCGCGTGGTGTGGTCGCCGGTGCTGGAGTTCACCCGGGCGCCGGCAATGCCGCCGCTGCTCGGCAAGATCCTCGAGATCCGCGCCGGCGAGATGAACCGGATGGGCGAGCGCCTTTGCCTCGAGCGCGGCGCCATACCGGCGCCCCGCCTGCCGATCACTGACGCCGAGGCCGGCTTTGCGTCGGATGGATTTCATGCTTCGGAAGCCGGCTACCGCGCCTGGGCGGAACATCTGGCCGGCTTGGTGCTCGCCAACGAACCGGGCGTCGCGTAGCGGCTGCCGGCACTAAAGCGCGTCGCGTTCGATTGGCCTCATGCGGCGGCGCTTTAGGTTCTTTGTTTTATGCATGTCGTCGGCGCAAAACCGCTGCACACCTTTTGCGCGACATGCATTACGTCCAGTGCCCGAGCACCGCCGTAACCGAAATCGCCGCCATAGCCAACAGCGCCAGCTTCCAGAAATCGCTGCGCCGCTTCAGCCCCGGCCAGCCGAGCGGCTTGATGAGCTGGATGACCATCATGGCGATGATGACGAGCGCGAGAAGTTTCGACATGCAGCCTTTGATCAGCATCGCGGCTGGCTGTCAAAGCGGCGCCACGATCGCGGTCTTTCCACCGCGGCACGCCTCTTTTCAGCACTGTTCGATCACTTCGGTGGACAAATCGGAACGCCGGTCGCGAGAGCCGCACCCTCCTGACAGACTGCTGTCAGTAGGGGTGTGCGATAGTGCCTGCATCGAAAGAGAGGAGACCAGCCATGAACGGTTTTACCATTCTGCGTAGCGTGCAGCACTATGTCGGCAAGATCCGGACGATGCGCAATGAGATCCGCACCCAGCGTTTCATGAACACCCTGCCGGCGGACATCCGCAAGGATATTGGCTGGCCGGACATGTATGGCGACCGCCACAATGGCGGCAATTGAGGCAATCTTTCTGCCCGGCGTTTGGATGCGGCCCGGCGATAAACAGGCATGCTGAAGCCTCCTGACAGTATGGTGTCAGGAGGCTCGTGCCATAGTGGGATGGCCGTCAGAGACGGACGGCCGAGAGGACGATCGATGAAAAGCTGGACCGACAGGCTGAACACGCCTGGCATCAACGGCATAACACCGTCGCCACGCACCATCGCTGATGTCGTCGAAGGCCAGCCGATGCTGGTTCCCACAGCTCGCCAGGTCGATGCATTCATCTGCGCCATCCCCGAAGGCATGGATATGGATATCCGGGCTTTGCGCACCGCGCTCGCCATCGAGCACGGTGCCGAGGTGACATGTCCGGTCACCATCGGCTATCATCTGCGTACCGTCGCCGAGGCCGCCAACGAGGATCTTGAGCGTGGCATGGCGCTGGGCGACATTGCGCCGTTCTGGCGGGTGCTCGACGCAAGCACGCCGACAACGAGGAAACTGTCCTTCGGCGCGGCCTCCGTCGCCGCGCAGCGCAAGCGCGAAGGGCTAGAGCAATAGACGCCGAGGGACCATACGATGCGCCGCGCCGACAGGCTCTTCCAGATCGTGCAGCACCTGCGCGGTGGCCGTCTGGTCACCGCCCAGAAGCTGGGCACGTGGCTCGAGGTTTCCGAGCGGACCATCTATCGCGACATCGCCGACCTGCAGTCGACCGGCGTGCCGATCGACGGCGAGGCCGGTGTCGGCTACATGATGAGGGAGGGTTTCGACCTTCCGCCGCTGATGTTCACGCGTGACGAGATCGTCGCGCTGGTCGCCGGCGCCCGCATGGTGCGCGCCTTTGGCGGCGCGGCCATGGCGCGAGCCGCCGACGAGGCGCTGGTCAAGATCGGCGCCGTGCTGCCCGACGCCGAAAAGGACCGCATCGCCCGCACCGAGATCCACACGCCGATGTGGGTGGTAAGCGACGCCGCCCGCGAAGCCATCGACCTGATTGAGCGGTCCATCGAGAAACGTCAGGTGCTGACCATCGACTATTCGGATGAGGCCGGCCGCAGCACCGCGCGCGACATCCGCCCACTCGGCCTGTGGTTCTGGGGCAAGGTGTGGACCTTGGTCGCCTGGTGCGAGATGCGCGGCGATTTCCGCGCCTTCCGCATCGACCGCATCGCCTCCGTGGTCATCGCCGGCCGCACCTTCAAGCCGGAGCGCGGCAAGCAGCTCGCCGATTTCTACCGCGCGGTGGAACGCAGCGAGGACTACGGCATGGCACCGGACCGGGCGGCGCGAAGCTGACACGGAAGATCGAAAAAAAAGCCCGCTTGAAAGCGGGCTTTTTGTTTTGGATGCGAGACCTCTATTCCTCTTCGCCCGTATCCTTGTCCTTCGACTTCAGCGCCGAGAGCTTGGCGAAGACGGCGTTGGCGTCGAGTTCGCGATCCTCGTCCTTTGGCTTTTCCGGCGCCGGCACCAGCCGTTCGGTCAAGGCGGCCGGCAGCAGCGTATCGCCGACCGGCTGCGCCTGCTCGCGGCCGCGCGAGGCGCGGTTGATTTCCATGTCGAGGTCGATCTGCGACGTCAGGCCGAGCGTCACTGGATCCATCGGCTGGAGATTGGCGGAGTTCCAGTGTTTTCTGTCGCGGATCTGGTCGATCGTCGACTTCGTCGTGCCGACAAGGCGGGAAATCTGCGCATCCTTGAGCTCGGGATGGTTGCGCACCAGCCAGAGGATGGCGTTGGGCCGGTCCTGGCGCTTGGACAGCGGAGTGTAGCGCGGACCCTTGCGCTTGGATTCCGGCACCCGCACCTTGGGGTCGGAGAGCTTCAGCCGGTGGTTCGGGTCCTTCTCGGCGCGCGCGATCTCGTCGCGAGTGAGCTGGCCGGTCATGATCGGGTCCATACCCTTGATGCCTTGCGCAGATTCGCCGTCGGCGATCGCCTTGACCTCAAGCGGATGCAGTCCGCAGAACTGCGCGATCTGCTCGAAGGAAAGCGCTGTGTTGTCAACCAGCCAGACGGCGGTCGCTTTTGGCATCAGCAGCGTATTGGCCATTACAAAAATCCTTCTCGTTCGCCCGCGTTCCCGCGCGGGCGGTGGTTTACAGCCACCAAAATGGGAAAATCGCGGTCTATATAACTGCTCACTCGCCATTTCGCAATGTTTTTGGCAGGCGCGCGTCAAGGACGGCATGGCGGCGCGACCAGCAGACCGCGAAGGGTCGGCACATGAAGCCATGCAGTCGAAAGCTTCAAAAAGACAAAGCCCGCCAGACCAAGGTCGGGCGGGCTCGGAACCGGCGACGGAAATCCGTCTGCTACGGCTCTGGCTTCTAAGGCTTGATCCCGAACCGCGGCTCGGCGTTGCGGAAAAGCAGCGCTCGGTCTTCGGACAGGATCGTGCTCGAGATCAAAGCCCTTGGCGGGCGATTCTCTCTATGTCGCCGCGGTTGATGCCGAGATCATTGAGCTGACGAGCGTTCAGCCGGTTCAGTTCGCGCACGGTTTCGTTGTACATGCGCCAGTTACGGAAAGCGCGGATCGGGTTCATGGTAGTCCTCCATCGTTTCGATGCCGCGTAAATAGGCATCGGCGATGAAAAATTGAACAGACGCTTTTGCATGGCGGCAATGCGTTTGTTGCATTGCACCATTAAGCCTTCGTTCAGCCTGTTTACCGGCCGTCAGGCGACATCGAGCACAATCTTGCCAATGTGCTCACCCTCCTCCATCCGCTCATGCGCCCGCCAGGCTTCCTTGAGCGGGAAGATCGTGTCCATCACCGGTGCAACCTTGCGCGTGCCGAGCAGCGGCCAAACCTGCGCCTCCAGCGCAGCCGCGACTGCCGCCTTGAAGTCCACCGTGCGTGGCCTGAGCAGCGAACCCGTGTGCACGAGTCGCTTGGCCATGATTTTGAAGAAATCGGCGCTCGCCACCGCTCCGCCCTGCGTCGCGATCTGGACGATGCGGCCCTCCACGGCCGCAGCCTCGTAGTTTCGCGCGACATAATCGCCGCCGACCATGTCGAGGATGACGTTGGCGCCCTTGCCGCCGGTTGCCTCCTTGACCGCGGCGACGAAGTCCTCCTCGCGGTAGTTGACCGCCCGGTCGGCACCGAGCTTGAGGCAGGCGTCGCATTTCTCCTTGCTGCCGGCGGTGGTGACGACATAAGCGCCGAAAGCGGCAGCAAGCTGAATCGCCGTCGTTCCGATACCCGATGAGCCGCCATGCACGAGCAGCGTCTCGCCGCTCTTCAGGCCGCCGCGCTCGAAGACATTGTGCCAAACAGTGAAGTAGTTTTCCGGCAGCGCCGCCGCTTCGGTGTAGGTAAAGCCGGCGGGCAGCGGCAGCACGCTGCCGGCATGAACCTTGACATATTCGGCATAGCCGCCGCCCGCCGTCAGCGCGCAGACCCGGTCGCCGACGCGCCAGCGCGATATCTCGTCGCCGAGGGCGGCGACTTCGCCCGCCGCTTCCAGGCCCGGCAGATCCGACGCACCTGGCGGCGGCGGATAGGCGCCCTTGCGCTGCTGCACGTCGGGCCGGTTGACGCCGGCGGCACGCACCCGGATCAGGATCTCGCCAGGGCCGGGTACCGGCACGTCGCGGGTTTCCGGTTTCAGCACCCGCGGCCCGCCCGGCTCCGAGATGGCGATCGCCATCATCCTGGCCGGAATTTTCTGTGCGTTCGCCATGAATTTTCCCGTCGTGTTTCGCCGGTTTCTAGCGCCAGCTATTGCCGGCCATTTGCATCCATACCCCTGCCCTATGTATGCTCATTGGCAAATCAGGCAAATGGGCAATCACGGAGGAGCGACGATGGCGGTCTTCGACGACGAACCCAAGAAGAAAGCGCGCCCGCACGAGATCGGGCAGGATCTGTCGCTGCTTTCTGTCGATGAATTGTCCGAGCGGATCGGCATCCTGCGCGGCGAGATCGCCCGGCTGGAAGCCGAGCTCATGACCAAGGGCTCCACCAAGTCGGCGGCAGAGGCGCTGTTTCGCCGCGGATAGTACTGCGGGCAATTCCAAAAGCTCGGGCACGCCGCCGAAAAGCCGGAATGCCGCTGTCTCCAGACCTGTGCCCCGAACCCCAGCCGGATTGAACAATGTTCGCAAGCTACAGACCGATCCTCTCGCTGCTGCGCGGCACCGCGTTCCTGCTGGCGGCATCCGGGCTGCACGGGCTGCTGTTGCCGCTGCGCGGCCAGGTGGAGGGCTTCTCGACCGCATCGCTCGGCCTGATGGGCACGGCTTGGGCCGGCGGCTTCGTCACCGGCTGCTTCTTTGCGCCACGCATCGTGCGCCGCGCCGGTCATGTCAGGGCTTTCGGCGCCTTTGCCGCATCGGGAGCGATCGTCGCACTGCTCACCGGCCTGATCATTGATGAATATACCTGGATCCTGCTGCGCGCCTTCACCGGCTTCACCATGGCCGGTGCTTTCATGGTCATCGAAAGCTGGCTGAACGAGAAGGCCACCAACGAAAACCGCGGCACCGTCTTCGGCCTCTACATGATGGTCACCTATGCCTCGATCATGGGCGGTCAGATGATCGTTGCCGGCGGCGATGTGAAATCGGCGTCGCTATTCATGATCACCGGCATTCTGTTTTGCCTATCACTGATCCCGACGGCGGTCTCGACGGCGTCGCACCCCAAGCCGCTGCAGGACGTGTCGCTTGACGTCAAAGGGCTCTACGTCAATTCGCCGGTGTCGGCGATCGCCTGCATGCTGATCGGCATCGCCAACGGCGCCTGGGGCACGCTTGGTGCCGTTTATGGAGCTCGCATCGGCATCTCGACGGCCGAGATCGCGCTCATGATGAGCCTGGTGGTCATCGCCGGCGCCGCCATGCAGCTTCCGGCCGGGCGGCTCTCCGACACGACGGACCGTCGTTTCGTGCTGGCGGGCGCGGCTTTCGGCGCTGCGCTGTTCGCCATCGCCATCTTCCTGTTCGAACCGCGCTCCGGCGTCTTCGTTATCGTCTGCACCGCCGCCTACGGCGCCTTCGCCTACACGCTCTATTCGATCGCGGTGGCGCATGCCAACGACCATGCCCGATCGGAAGACTTCGTCAAAGTGTCGGGCGGCCTGCTGCTGCTTTATGGCTTCGGCACGATGATCGGCCCGCTGCTGGCCGCCGGCCTGATGGGCTGGATGCGTCCCGAGGGGCTGTTCCTGGCTACTGCGTTGGCGCATCTCTGCCTGGCCGCCTATACGCTGCTGCGCATCAGCCGTCGCGCGCCGGTGCCAATCGAAGGCCGCGATGCCTTCAAGACCCAGCCGGCCGACCGCTCGGTGACGCCGGAAGCGTTGCGGCTCGACCCGCGCAGAAAAGCTGAAACCGACGGTTGAGATTCGAGACGCTTTGCCCCACAAATAAGGCATGATGCTTTCCGACGCCTTCATGGCGATTGCCGATCCCAACCGGCGCTATCTCTTGGAAGAGCTCCGGCGCGGACCGAAGACCGTCAACGAACTGGCCTCTGGCTTGCCGGTGTCCCGCCCGGCCGTTTCGCAGCATCTGAAGGTGCTGCTTGATGCCGGGCTGGTCAACGCCAAGCCGGAAGGCACCAGGCGCGTCTATACGGTCAGCAATGCCGGCTTCCTAAAGCTCAACATCTGGCTCGACCAGTTCTGGGATGCAGAGCAGCTCGGTTCACCCGGAAGCTGAGAGGCGTCGTCCGCGCGTCGGGCAGCTCGTGCAGCCTCGGGCCTGGAGCAATTCCAGGAAAAGTGTGAAACGGTTTTCCGTCCGGAATTGCGCAAAAAACAAAAGGATCGAGCGGTTCGGCGTTTCCGTGAAACGATGAACCACTCTCTAGCCGTTGTTGTAGGGGAAGAGCTTGAAATAGGGCTGCGCTTCCTCGATCACACGGGCAACCGACGGGCGCCGCAGCAGCCGGTCGTGATAGCGCCTCACCGCAGGATATTTGTCGCCGAACGGCTCGACCTTGTTAGCGTAGAACAGCGCGGGGGCGGCGGCGCAGTCGGCCATGGTGAAGCTCCCGCCCACCGCCCATGTCCTCGACTGCATGTCCTGTTCGATGACGGCGTAGGAGCTGCGCAGCTGGGCGCGCGCCTGCTCGACGCCGAACGGATCGGTCTTGCCCTCCGGCCGCAGCCGGTCGCCGACGATCTTCTGCATCGGTTCCTGGACGTAGAAGTCATAGAAGCGGTCGGCGAGCCGGGTCTGGCGAGCGAGATCGACATCGGCGGGGATCAGTTCGGCCGGCCCAGGATAATACGCGTTGAGATATTCGATGACGATTGTCGATTCCGGCACGGTCCGATCCAGCGCTTCATCACGCAGTACCGGCATCTTGCCGAGCGGCCACAATTTCAGAAACGCCGCGCGCGACTGTTCATTGCCGAGATCGACGACAACGGATGTGAATGGCGTGCCGTTCTCATAGAGCGCGATCAGCGGCTTCCAGCAGAAGGAGGCCAGTGGATGAAGATGCATAGTCAGGGACATTGGTTGTCGTTCCTTGGGTGGTTCGTCTCGCGGAAATTCGGTGTTGAGGTCAGGCTTGGTACTATTTGGCTTGGCTGTGGGTGACGATGGCATCGATGATCGCGGCCCAGTCGTCGGGATGCAGCTCGTGGCCGCCGCTCTCGATCCGGACCAGCCTTGCGCCGGCGACCGCGTCGGCAAGAGCGGCGCCATGCTCGACTGGAAAGATCGGATCGTCGGTGCCGTGGATAACGAGGAGCGGGATCTTCATCTCGTGCAGCCGCCCCGTCCAGTGCTGGCCGCTCCGATCTTCGCCGCTCCCATCTTCGCCGCTCTTGAGCATGAAATGATTGGTGGCGCTTAGAAAGCCGCCGGACCGGTCGTAATCCTGTTCGACGAAAGCCCGCGTGCGCTGCTCGTCGAATGAGCGTGCGGTGCCGGTGAGCGCATACGCGTCCTTGACGATGAAATCGACCGCCTGGCCACGGTCAGACCAGTCGACCTTCGCGCCTTCGTCCGAATGTTTCCTGTAGGCCTCGGTGGTTCCGGGCAGATGCGACGTATCAATGCCCAAGGGCGAGCTGCTGATCACCGTAAGCGAAGTGACACGCGACGGGTATTTCAACGCAACGAGCTGCGCAATCACGCCGCCCATCGACATGCCGACCACGTGCGCCTTTCGGATTCCCTGGTCGTCAAGGACGCGGATGGCATCGTCCGCCATGTCGTCGAATGTATAAGGCGGCTCGCCCGGCGCGTATTTCGTCGAACGGCCGGTATCGCGATTGTCATAGCGGACCACGAAGCGACCCTCGCCGGCCAGCTTCCGGCAAAACGCTTCCGGCCACCAGAGCATGGAAGCCATGGCGCCCATGATCAACAATACCGCCGGATGCGCCGGATCGCCGAACGTCTGGGATACGATTTCGGGGTGTTCGGCGTTTCTCATGGCTTTCCTCCTCGGGTCGCGAATCTGATTGCAATTTGCAATCGGTTGCACGATATTAAAACCGATACGATAATGCAACCGGTTTTTGGAGATTCGCATGAACATCGATCGCCGGTCCGGATGTCCGATCAATCTGTCGCTCGAAGTGTTCGGCGATCGGTGGAGCCTGATCATCCTTCGCGACATCATCTTCGGCGGCAGACGCCACTTTCGCGAGCTGCTCAATGGCTCGATGGAGGGCATCGCCTCCAACATCCTCGCCGACCGGCTGAAACGGCTGATGGAGCTCGGCATGCTGACCAAGGCGGACGATCCCTCCCACAAGCAGAAGGCGATCTACAGCCTGACCGAAATGGCTATTACGCTGGTGCCGATCCTGGCGCATCTCGGCGCCTGGGGCCGCGTCTGGCTCCCGGTCAGCGAAGAGCTCTCTATCCGTGCCGAGCTTCTGGAAAAAGGCGGCCCGCCGATGTGGGATAAGTTCATGAACGAGTTGCGCCACGAGCATCTAGGTGCGTCTCCCGCCCCATCTGGACCCACCGTGCGCGCGACCTTGCAGGCCGCATACGATGCGGTGATCGCCCGCAATGCGGAGCGAGTCGGGTGCGATCCGGCGCCATGACCAACTTATTTTCCCAATTGCGGGCTGGCTCTGCTATCAAGGGACTGAAGATAATTTACCGGATTGGATAACGCTCTTGGTCGAGAACTCTAAGGACACTGCCCGTGCGCGGGCCGATTTGCGTTTCAAGAAACAGGAAGAGGCAGCCACGGTGCGCCAGAAGGCCATGGCGGAATATGTCGCCGAGAGCGACGCTCGCCAGGCCAAAACCAACAAGCTGCGGGCGCTGCGCCTCGCCAAGGAAGCGGAAGACCTGGCCAATGCGCCTCCGGCGCCGGTGAAGAAGTCCCGCGCCAAGAAGAAATAAGCCGGCGCTCCTTGGATCGCATTGCTTCGTTTCGTACGCGGAACAGTTTTCACCGCGATCTGTTCTGCCGGTTGATAACTGGCGCGTTTAGGAGGCGGCCATGACCGCACTGACGCTCGACAAAGCCCTTGAGATCATCGCCGCCGCCTTTGCCAAGGGTGCCGAGCTCAAGCTCAGGCCGCTTGGCGTCTCGGTGCTCGATGCCGGCGCGCATCTGGTCTCGTTCCAGCGTCAGGACGGCGCCTCGTTCCTGCGTCCGCAAATGTCGGCCGGCAAGGCCTATGGCGCGCTCGCTATCGGCATGGGCTCGCGCCGGGTGGAGGCTTTCGCCAAGGAGCGCCCGCATCTGATAGCCGGCGTCTCCGACGTGTCGGGCGGACGCGTCCTGCCGGTCGTCGGCGGCGTGCTGATCCGCGATAAGGCTGGCACGATCATCGGAGCCGTCGGCATTTCCGGCGATACGTCGGACAATGATGAAACGGCAGCCATCGCTGGCATCGAGGCGGCTGGCTTCACCGCCGACCCGGGCTGAGCCGGAATCCTTAATTCATGTTGATGTCGCGGCTGGCCGACCGCATCGACACCGAAAAGCCGGCCAGCACGTCGATCAGTGCTATGACCATCAGTGTGAAGAAAACGGAATGGGCGGCGCCCTTCACCAGCAGGAATTCGACCAGATAGGCCACAAAGACGAAGGTCGACAAAAGGTGGTCCATGATCGAGGCATTTGTCGTTCGCGTCGACTTCACCACTTCGACGAACAAGAAGATCAATGCGATCAGCACGATGAGATCGCCGAGGGTCATCGAGAACACCCCGCCCGACATCATCCGGACCGAAAACATTTCGGTCGCCCACGGGTCGTCGCCGCTGCCGAATATTCCCAGAAGCCCGAGATTGTAGAGAATGAAAGGCACGATCAGCAGCGGAATGGCACCGAACATGTGGCGGCTCCGGTTGGACTGATCTTTGTAGAGTGCGCCCGGCGTTCGCCGTCAAGAATTTTCGTGCGGCCCATAAACACGGACAAAGACGGCGTGAAACAACAATGTCAGCCCCGGTCGGTATGATCAGTTGTCGACGAACGCAAAAAGACCGGCCAGTGGCCGGTCTTTTGCAATAATAAACCGTCGAAAGCTGTCTCAGCTTTCCTTCGGCTCCAGCACCTGGCGACCGCGATACATGCCGGTCTTCAGGTCGATATGGTGCGGACGGCGCATCTCGCCGGAGTTCTTGTCCTCGACATAGGTCGGGGCCTTCAGTGCGTCGGCGGAACGGCGCATGCCGCGCTTCGACGGAGAGGTTTTTCGTTTCGGAACGGCCATGGATATGCTCCACTACATGGTCAAAACGCCCCGGCGGCCCTCGTGAAAGGGCCACGTCAGGGGCCGGAATCTGAGAAAGTCGGCTGCCTATACACGCTCGATGGCGTTTTGGCCAGCGTCGCGGTGTTTTTTTTTTGACGCTATCGCAGGCAGCCGACATAGGCGCCGGCGCGGCCCGCGCGCCGTTCGATCAACGCGGCAAGCCGCCTCAGTCCCGGCCCGGGCTTCGCCGGATTGCGCACGATCGGGTTCGGCAAGGTGACGGCAAGCAGCGCTGCCTGTCGGCGCGACAGCTGTTTTGCCGAGACGCCGAAATGATGTTGGGCGGCGGCCTCGATGCCGTAGATGCCCGGTCCCCATTCGGCGATGTTGAGGTAGATCTCCATGATCCGCCGTTTCGACAGCACCGCATCGAAATAGACGGCCAGCGGCAGTTCGACGACCTTACGGACCGAGCCCAACGGCCGCGACCATAGATAAAGGTTCTTTACCGTCTGCATGGTGATGGTCGAGGCGCCACGCGTCATCTCGCCGGCGAGCGCATCGTCGACGACGCCGCGCAACTCGCCTAGATCGACGCCGCGATGGAAACAGAACTGCCCGTCCTCCGACATGATGACCGAATATGCCAGCACCGGCGCCACATCGTCGATAGAAACCCAGCGCCGATCGTAGCCGGAAAACGTCGCCAGGTCCTTCAGCATCAATGTCGAAACCGGGTGCACGAATGACGGCAGGTACAGAAAGGTCAGCACCACCGGCATCAGCGCCAGCACGATGGCGATAGCGATGCCGCGCCGGACCCAGCGTTGAAGACCGATGCGGCTGCCGCGTCTCGGTCTCGCCATGTCCAACCCTTCGGTTTCGTGATCGACGATCGGTTCCGCCAAGCCACCCAATCCGCGCTACTCCCTGCCCCCGGCATAATGGCGCTTGGCTTCTTGCGCAACGTCTGAGTGTCGGCTACCGCTCCCGACCATGACGAAAGACGACCAAATGGCGTTCGAGGCTGCACTTATTGCCCGGGCAGTTCCACTCGAGGCGCTGCTGAGGCGGTTGCTCGACGGGCGCACGCTTTCAGGCGAGATCGCGCGGCCGGAACGCCTGATGGCCGCGATGCGACATGGCGTGCTGAACGGCGGCAAACGACTGCGCCCCTTCCTGGTCATGGAAAGTTCTGCACTGTTTTCAGCCGACGTCGAGCCGGCGCTGCGCGTCGCGGCGGCGCTCGAATGCGTGCACTGCTATTCGCTCATCCATGACGATCTGCCGGCCATGGACGATGATGATTTGCGCCGTGGCCAGCCGACCGTGCACAGGGCTTTCGATGAAGCGACCGCCATTCTTGCCGGCGACGCCTTGCTGACGCTTGCCTTCGACATCCTTGCCGACGAGGCGACAATGCTGCCGGCCGAGCGCAGGGCAGCGCTGGTGCTGGCGCTGGCCCGCGCCGCAGGGGCCGGCAGCATGGTCGGCGGCCAGATGCTCGATCTCGAGGCCGAACAAAGCCGGCCGGACGAGGCTGGCATCATCCGGCTTCAGGCGATGAAAACCGGTGCGCTGATCCGCTTTGCCTGCGAAGCGGGCGCCATCCTTGCCGGCGCGCCGTCGCGCGACCGCGAAAGGCTGGCCGAATTCGGCTCGGCGATCGGGCTTGCCTTTCAGCTTGCCGACGATCTGCTCGACCTGACCGCCGACGCGCATCAGATGGGCAAGGCAACCGGCAAGGATGCCGCGGCCGGCAAGGCGACGCTGGTCGCGCTGCACGGACCGGACTGGGCGCGGGACCAGCTCCATGGCCTCGTCGACCAAGCTCATGCGCTGCTCGAGCCCTATGGCGAACAAGCCGCGCTTCTGAAACAAGCGGCGCAGTTCGTTGCGGCCCGCAACAATTAAGCTGCCCCCTATGGCGCACCGTACAGCCACGGAGGATTGGCGACTGTTCGGCCAGATGCCCTCGCAGCCGGCCGATCGGGATGATTTCCGGCGATGTCGGACCACATGGACTCGCCACGCCAGTTGCCGAACCATTCTTCAGCCTCGCGGCAGGGCTCCGCGGCTCGGGTCGACGCGGTCAGCCTTCGCCAGTTGTCTTTTCCACCACGGGCTGCGGAACCGGTTCCATTTCGGCCACCGCCTCGACCGCTCGCGCTTCGGCCGGCTTGCGCCGGTTGCGGATAAAGGCGGCGATACGGTCGCGGATTTCGCCGGCGCTGAGGAACACCGGAACGCGTGCCACCGGCGCGGTCGGCTCGAAGGATAGGCCAAGGCCGGTGATCCTGCCCTTGTCGTCGACGTCGCGGACGATCAGCTCGATCGGACCGAGCAGCACGCGGTCGGCATATTCGGCGTGGCCGCCGAGCCGCGCCGTGACCAGATCGCCAATGGTGAGCTTGCGTTCCGCTTCGGTCAGGCCCGGCGCGTAGGCGGTCTCCAGTTCCTCGGCGGAGCGTGACGGATCGACGGCAAAGGCGCCGAAGAAATCCGCATCCTCGGGATCGACCACGGCACGGCTGGCGAACAGCTTGTCGAGCAGGCGCGGATAGCGGTCCGGCACGAAGATGTAGACATGATCGCCAGCCGCCAGCCGGCCCATATCCTGGAAGCGCATCGAGCGTCCGTCTCGCAGCACAAGCGACGGCCGCGCCCAGCGCGGAATGCGTTCGCCCCGCGCCACCGGGCTGCCGGGTGCCACACGGTAGGCAAGAAGCTCATGATGGGCGGAGCCCGGCAGTTCCAATTCGACCTTGTCGAGCGGTCCCAGGCGGGCCGGCACGATAAGGCCGAGGCGGCGCGCCAGCGGCCCGACGGTCCATCCCTGGATGACCAGAGAGACCAGCACGATGATGAAGGCGGTGTTGAAGATGAGGCGGCCGTTCTCAAGACCGCCGAGCAGCGGCGTGATAGCAAGCAGGATCGACACGGCGCCACGCAGGCCAACCCATGAGACAAAGGCGACTTCCGGGCGTGGCAGACGGAACGGCACCAGGCATAGCCAGACGGCGACTGGCCGTGCGACAAATATCAGGAACAGTCCGAGCAGCACCGCCGGCACCAGGATCGCCGGAAATTGCGAAGGCGTCGCGAACAGGCCGAGGATCAGGAACATGATGATCTGCGCCAACCACGACATCCCGTCCTGAAAGCGCTTGAGGATGGTGACAGCCCGGATATCGGAATTGCCGGCGATCAGGCCCGCGAGATAGACCGCCAGGAAGCCGGAGCCGCCGACGGCGCCGGCGGCGGCAAACACCATCAGCGACAGCGTCAGCACGAAGATCGGCAGCAGGCCGTGATCTAGATTGAGGCGATCGACAAGGCGCACGATGGCCATGCCGCCGAGAATACCGATGACCGCACCGAGCCCCATGTTGACAAGGAAACCGACGGCAAGATCGGTAACCAGCACCTTGGCCTCGGGGTGGGTGTTGGCGGCGATGACCTCGACCAGCGTGATGGTCAGGAAGATGGCGATCGGGTCATTGGTGCCGGATTCCACCTCGAGCGTCGAACGCACGCGCTCGCGCAAATTGATCTCGCCGGCGCGCAGCAGGAAGAACACCGCCGCGGCGTCGGTCGAGGCGACGGCGGCACCGAGCAGGAAGGATTCCAGCCATGTCAGGTCGAGCAAATAATAGGCGGCGGCGCCGAACAGGCCAGTGGTCAAAAGGACGCCGAAGGTCGCCAGCGACAGCGCCGGCCCGGCCGCCTGCCGCAAGGCATTGAGCGGCGTGCCGAAGCCGGAATCGAAAAGGATCACCGCCAGCGCCAATGAGCCGGCAAAATAGGCAAATCGGGCATTGTCGAAATGGATTCCGAGACCGTCGGTTCCGGTGGCAAGGCCGATGCAGAGAAACAGCAGCAGGAGGGGGGCGCCGAAACGGAAGGCGATCAGGCTCGAAAACGCGGCGGCAACGACAAGTGCTGCGCCAACGAGCGTCACCAGATAGATACCATGCTCCATTCGTTGGTCGCCCCTAGTCGATATGCTCCGGCATCACGGGAGAGTGGGGCGAAGACATGGCCGCTGCAAGGCAGCAGCGCGGCTTTTCGCCCTACGCTGCCGATAGTCGAATGTTTTGGCACCTCCGAGCAGCGGAGGCTGCCTCGGGGGGGCGTGCTGCAACGAAAAACGCCCGGACTGAGCCGGGCGTTGTCCAAGTCGAGAAGACGGTTCTGCGATCAGGCGATGGTCTTGCCGAAGGCGACAGCGGTGTCGCCCATGCGGTTGGAGAAGCCCCACTCATTGTCGTACCAGGCCAGCACCGAAACGAAATTGCCGTCCATGACCTTCGTCTGGTCGAGCGCCACGATCGAGGAGTGCGGATCGTGGTTGAAGTCGATAGAAACATTGGGATGACGAGTGACGGCAAGGATGTCCTTCAGCTTGCCGTTCGAAGCGGCGATTACCGCGTCGTTGATTTCCTGGACGGTGGTCGACCGCTTGGCGATGAACTTGAAATCGACCAGCGAGACGTTCGGGGTCGGCACGCGGATGGAGATGCCGTCGAGCTTGCCCTTGAGCTCGGGCAGTACCAGGCCGATGGCCTTGGCGGCACCGGTCGAGGTCGGAATCTGCGAAAGCGCGGCGGCGCGGGCGCGGTAGAGGTCCTTGTGCATGGTGTCCAGCGTCGGCTGGTCGCCAGTATAGGAGTGGATCGTCGTCATCATGCCCTTCTCGATGCCGACGGCCTCATTCAGCACGGCCGCCAGCGGCGCCAAGCAGTTGGTGGTGCAGGAGGCGTTCGAGATGACGATGTGGTCCTTGGTCAGCTTGTCGTGATTGATGCCATAGACGACGGTCAGGTCGGCCCCCTCCGCCGGAGCGGAGACGAGAACGCGCTTGGCACCGGCGGTCAGATGGGCGGCGGCCTTGTCGCGGGCGGTGAAGATGCCGGTGCATTCGAGCGCGATGTCGATGCCGAGTTCCTTCCACGGCAGTTGCGTCGGATCCTTGATCGCGGTGACCTTGAATTTTTCCTTGCCGACGATGATCTGATCGCCGTCAACCGTCACCTCATGCGGAAAGCGGCCATGCACGCTGTCGAAGCGCAGCAGATGCGCGTTGGTCTCGACCGGGCCGAGATCGTTGACGGCGACGACGTCGATATCCTTGCGGCCGGATTCGTGGATGGCGCGCAGGATGTTGCGGCCGATGCGGCCGAATCCATTGATGGCAACTCTGACGGTCATTGTTCTCTCCCTGGGAGTTGGGGGCCGAAGATCAAGTCCGCAGCTTCATAACGGCGGACGGGCAAAGAATCCAGCCGCCGAGGCTCGGATTTAAATCGATTAGTGCTCCGCCGGCCGGCAAAACCGCTATGCCAGCCTTTGCGGATCGGGGCTTAATTTCATTTGCCGTGCAGACGGGCTTCCGCCGCCTTCACCGTTGCTTCGGCGGTGATGCCGAAATGCGGATAGAGCTGTTCGATCGTGCCGGAGGCGCCGAAGCCGGTCATACCGATAAAGATGCCTTCGGTGCCGATGAAATAATCCCAGCCCTGACGGATGCCGGCTTCGATGGCAATCTTGAGCGGCGCATTGCCGATCATCCTGCTGCGATAGTCGGCGCTCTGCTTGTCGAACAATTCGAAGCACGGCACCGAGACGACGCGGGTAGCATGGCCGTGCTTTTCCAGCGCCTCGCGCGCGGCCAGGGCGATCTCGACCTCGGAGCCCGAAGCGAAGATTGTCACCGCCGCCTCGCCACTTGCGGCGGCAAGTTCATAGGCGCCGCGGCTGGAGAGGTTTTCCGCAACGAAGTCGTTGCGTACCGTCGGCAGGTTCTGCCGGGTCAGCGCCAAAGTCGAAGGCGTCTTTTCCGATTCAATGGCCAGCTGCCAGCATTCCGCGGTTTCCACCGCGTCGGCCGGGCGGAAGACATTGTGGTTCGGGATGGCGCGAAGTGCTGCCAGATGCTCGACCGGCTGATGGGTCGGGCCGTCTTCGCCAAGGCCGATGGAATCATGGGTCATGACGAAGATCGAGCGGATGCCCATCAACGAGGCAAGCCGCATCGCCGGACGGGCATAATCGGAAAAGCACATGAAGGTGCCGCCATAGGCGACAATGCCGCCATGCAGCGTCAGCCCGTTGAGCGCGGCCGCCATGCCGTGCTCGCGAATGCCGTAGTGGACATAGCGCTGGCCGTAATCGTCGGCAGTGATGTTCTTGGTCTGGCTGGTCTTGGTGTTGTTGGAGCCGGTCAAATCGGCCGAGCCGCCGATGGTTTCGGGCACGGCGCCGTTGATGACCTCCAGCGCCATTTCCGACGATTTGCGGGTGGCGACCTTCGGCTTGTCGGCGGCGAGCTTCTTCTTGTAATCGCCAATGACAGCATCGAAGTTGGCCGGCAGCGTGCCACCGATGCGGCGTTCGAATTCGCCGCGCAATTTGGTGTCGGCCTTGGCAAGGCGGCTTTCCCAGTCGGTGCGCGCCTTGACGCCGGCCCGGCCGGCGGTACGCCATGCGTCGAGGATATCGGCCGGAACCTCGAACGGCGGATAATCCCAGCCGAAGAATTTTCTGGCGCCGGCGATTTCCTCGGCGCCGAGCGGCGAGCCATGCGCCTTGTTGGTACCGGCCTTGGTCGGCGCGCCGAAGCCGATCGTCGTCTTGCAGGCAATCATCGTCGGCTTGTCGGAGTGGCGGGCCGCTTCAATGGCATAGGCGATCGCTTCCGGGTCCTGGCCGTCGATATGGCTGGCGTTCCAGCCGGACGCCTGGAAGCGGGCGACCTGATCGGTGTTGTCGGCCAGCGACACTGGGCCGTCGATGGAGATGTTGTTGTTGTCCCAGAAGACGATCAGCTTGTTCAGCTTCAGATGTCCGGCAAGCGCGATGGCTTCCTGGGACACGCCTTCCATCAGGCAGCCGTCACCGGCCAGCACATAGGTGTAGTGGTCGACGAGATCGTTGCCGAAAGCGGCATTCATGATGCGCTCGCCGAGCGCGAAACCGACCGAATTGGCAAGGCCCTGGCCGAGTGGGCCCGTCGTCGTCTCGATGCCGGCGGCATGGCCGTATTCCGGGTGGCCCGCGGTCCTCGACCCCAATTGGCGGAACTGCTTGATCTGGTCGATGGTGATGTCTTCGTAGCCGGTCAGATAGAGCAGCGAGTAAAGCAGCATCGAGCCGTGGCCGGCCGACAGGATAAAGCGGTCGCGATCCGGCCAATGCGGGTTCTTCGGATCGTATTTGAGAAAGCGGGTGAACAGCACGGTGGCGATGTCGGCACAGCCCATGGGCAGCCCGGGGTGGCCGGAGTTTGCCTTCTCGACGGCGTCCATGGCGAGAAAACGGATCGCATTGGCCATCCGGTCATGTTGTTCGCGCGAGGTCATGCTTCCTCCAAAATGGGGGTTTGGGCCTTGGGAAAGCCCTTGAAAAGGGTGCGCGACACATAGCAGGCGCGGCCTTTTAGTCAACAAATCGGTGTGCTTTTGCCGGTCTTGTGATGGCCATGCACCACTTACATTAGCGTTAGCAGGGGACAGTCGCGATCGCTTTATTGACGTGCGGTTCACACGGCGCGTAATGTTTCAGGGATAACGCGTTCTGAACGTGGATGATTCGGTGATGGGCAGGGCGCAGGACGAAAGCCATGACCGGGGAAACGACCCTCAAGGAAGTCATTGCCAGGCTGGGTAAGGCCATCGAAGGGCTGGAAAACGCCGTCGCGGCCAAGCTCGAGCACGAGCGGGACTATTCGGAAGCCGAGGCCGAAGTGCAGCGGATGAACGCCGACCGCTCGCGGCTGGCGCAGGAACTCGACAATTCCGAGGCCCGCGCCGAACGGCTGGAAGATGCCAACAAGGAAGTGTCGCGAAGGCTGGTGACAGCCATGGAGACCATCCGCGCGGTACTGGACAGGTAGGCCAATGGCACAAGTCACGGTTTCCATCGACGGCAAGCAGTATCGGATGGCCTGCGACGAGGGCCAGGAAGAGCATCTGATCGATCTTGCCGAGCGCTTCGACCGCTATGTCTCGCATCTGAAGGATTCTTTTGGCGAGATCGGCGACCAGAGGCTGACCGTGATGGCCGGCATCATGGTCATGGACGAGCTTTCAGAACTGCAAAAGCGGGTCAAGGGCATGGAAAGCGAAGTGCTGACGCTGCGCAAGACGCGCGACGACGCACTGACCAAGGCCGACAAGAACGATTCCGTGCTGACCGGGGCGCTCGGCGCGTTGGCCCAGCGCATGGAAGACCTGACGACGACGTTAGCAGTGAGCAAGGCCTGAGCCAGCGCAGCGAAAATTCCTGCTGCATTTGCCGAGAAGCAATGAAAATATTTCGCCGCCGGCCTCGATGCCGGCGCAACAGCCGTTTGAAGGATGACGCCGGAGTGGTAGAAAGGCAAAAGCAGCGCCGGTCAACGCCGGCTGCGATCTGCACTCACAAGGTAGGGACATGTCATGAGCCTCCGCATCAACGATATCGCGCCGGACTTCACCGCTGAGACCACGCAAGGACCGATCAGCTTCCATGAATGGATCGGCGACGGCTGGGCGGTATTGTTCAGCCATCCGAAGAACTTTACGCCGGTTTGCACAACCGAACTCGGCACGATGGCCGGGCTCGAAGGCGAGTTCAGGAAGCGCAACGTTAAGATCATCGGCATCTCGGTCGATCCCGTCGAAAGCCATGGAAAGTGGCAGAACGACATCAAGACGGCGACCGGCCATTCGGTGAACTACCCGCTGATCGGCGACAAGGATCTCAAGGTCGCCAAGCTTTACGAGATGCTGCCGGCGGGTGCCGGCGAGAGCTCGGAGGGCCGCACGCCCGCCGACAATGCCACGGTGCGTTCGGTCTACGTCATCGGGCCCGACAAGAAGATCAAGCTGGTCCTCACCTATCCGATGACGACGGGCCGCAACTTCGACGAAATCCTGCGCGCCATCGATTCCATGCAACTGACCGCCAAGCACCAGGTGGCGACGCCGGCGAACTGGAAGCAGGGCGAGGACGTCATCATCACCGCTGCTGTCTCGAATGAGGATGCCATCAAGCGCTTCGGCGCCTACGAGACAATCCTGCCATATCTCAGGAAAACCAAGCAGCCTTCCGCCTGAGCAGGCAGAGGCGGCACGGAGAAATTTTTGGTTTTCCTAGCCGTGTGAGCACGGGGTGCTTGACGACGCCTGGTTGACGGACAACCATGCCTTTCATTTGCCGTGGCTGAGAAAATCATTCCTGCCACGGTGAGAGATCAAGGGGGCTGGGATTGGACGCATTATCGGCTAGGTCGCAGGTCACCGGCTTCTATGACAAGCCGAGCGGGTCCGTCCAGTATGTGGTCGCCGACATGGCGACCCGCAAATGCGCCATCATCGATCCGGTGCTCGACTTCGACGAAAGGTCCGGTGCAACGGCAACGAAAAACGCCGACGCCCTGCTCGACTTCGTCAGGGAAAGCGGGCTGGAGGTCGAGTGGATCCTCGACACGCATCCGCATGCCGACCATTTGTCCGCCGTCCATTATCTGAGGGGGAGAACCGGAGCGCCGACGGCAATCGGCGAGAGGATCATCGACGTCCAGAAATTGTGGAAGGTGATCTACAACTGGCCGGAATTCCCCGCCGACGGTTCGCAATGGGACAGGCTGTTCGCCGACGGCGCGACTTTTTCGGTCGGCGGCCTTCCGGCAAGAGTGCTGTTTTCGCCGGGCCACACCCTGGCCTCGATTACTTACGTCATCGGCGACGCCGCCTTCATCCACGACACGCTGTTCATGCCGGACAGCGGCACCGCAAGGGCAGACTTTCCCGGCGGCAGCGCCGAGCGGCTCTGGCGTTCGATCGAGGACATCCTGGCACTGCCGGACGAGACACGTCTGTTCGTCGGTCACGACTACCAGCCGGGTGACCGCGAAGCGCGCTGGGAAAGCACGGTCGCGGAACAGAAAGGCGGCAACATCCATGTTGCCGGCTGCAAGACGGAAGCCGACTTCGTCGCGCTCCGCCAAGCCCGCGACAGGACGTTGCCGATGCCGCGGCTGATCCTGCACGCGCTGCAGGTCAATATGAATGGCGGACGCCTGCCGGAACCGGAATCCAACGGGCGGCGCTATCTGAAATTTCCGCTCGATTGCCTCTGAGGAGATGGGTCGCTGGCACTACAAATGCCATTTCAAACTCGGCGCCCGCTCATCGTTCCGAGATGGTCATCTAAGTTATTGATTAAGTTATTGATCCTGATTCGATTTTTGCGATGTGTGAATCCGATAGGTCGCCATACGGGAGAAGGTGGCGGCAGCCGGATGAGGAGCGGCGCAGACGCCAGCTAAGTGTTTAGTCCAGCGTCAGGGTTTTGTTCGGCGGGCTAAATGTTCATACGTGATTTGCCAAGGATCGCTCTCGGAAGATCTTTCCTCGCCAATCCAATGGAAGCTGTTGGCAGTGATCTCAGTGAAACGCCATCGAGTTTTCAGACCGCGCGAGTCATTGCCGAGCTGGACAATGTCCTTACCCTCGGCCCGGCCGATCTGGCGCGAGTGATCCCGGTTGAGCGGGTCGTTCCATATGATATGCCAGCCATCGATCCCAGGAT
Source organism: Mesorhizobium sp. M0563 (assembly GCF_040321065.1). Lineage (NCBI taxonomy): Bacteria > Pseudomonadati > Pseudomonadota > Alphaproteobacteria > Hyphomicrobiales > Phyllobacteriaceae > Mesorhizobium > Mesorhizobium sp. M0563. The sequence continues at coordinate 77,102 of NZ_JAMYQV010000010.1, read as the reverse complement.
CGAAGATGCGCAAGGTTGTGCCATACATCGTCGACGGCGCAGGGCGCTTGGGCCTGATCCAAACGTCCTGAATCGCGCGGCCTTCGAGCACCCAGCCAAAATGGCATTCGCCATCCCATTTCTGGATTGTCCCGTCATCGAGGTAGTGGACCGTGTCCATTTCCCAGCTTCCAATTAGCCATCCATACAGGTCCATGTCTTTCGCTCGGTCGGCTGGGGGACCTTCGGATCCGAGAGCGGTCAGAAACGGAGAAATCGTCATCGTCATATCGCCTTTCGTTTCCGAACAGACGAGTTCAACTGCCCGGCGCGGCCCCGGCGGCCCGTTGTCGCCCGCCTGCCGCAAGCGCCGCCTTGTGGAATTTTGCGACGGAAGCCCGTGTCGGCGCCGGAACATTGCCGCCACAGCTTGCAGCGTTGCGGTTTCCAGAGCTTGGGGAAAATTGCGATAATGCCGCTATCGATGGGATCGTCTGCGGACACGATGGCGAGGCTACTGAGCAGTTTATGGCAGTGGATCGGACATCCGCGAAGGCGCCGCGGAACTGGCAACCTTCTAAAATAACGGCGGCGCCAGTTACCTGACGCCGCCGTTATTTGTTTCTACCGGCCGTTATTTGTTTCTATCGGAAGGCTTTACGCCGCCGGCTGCGCCTCGATGGTGCGCAGCGCCTGCATCTGGCGCTTGGCTGCGGCCTTGACCGCGTCCTGCACCTTCTCGAAGGCGCGCACCTCGATCTGGCGCACGCGCTCGCGGCTGATATCGAACTCGGCCGACAGCTCTTCCAGCGTCAACGGCTCATCGGCGAGGCGGCGCGCCTCGAAGATGCGGCGTTCGCGGTCGTTGAGCACGGCAAGAGCGCCCGACAGCATGCCGCGCCGGTTTTCCAGCTCGTCCTGCTCGATCAGCATCTCTTCCTGGCTTTCGTGATCGTCGACCAGCCAGTCCTGCCATTCGCCGGATTCGCCTTCGCTGGCCCGGATGGGCGCATTGAGCGAGGCATCGCCCGACAGACGGCGGTTCATCGACACGACTTCCGCTTCCGAGACGTTCAGCCGGGTGGCGATCTCGGTAATCTGGTCGGGCTTCAAATCGCCTTCGTCGAGCGCCTGGATCTTGCCCTTCACCTTGCGCAGGTTGAAGAACAGGCGCTTCTGGTTGGCGGTGGTGCCCATCTTGACCAGGCTCCACGAGCGCAGGATGTATTCCTGGATCGAGGCCTTGATCCACCACATCGCATAGGTGGCGAGACGGAAGCCGCGCTCCGGTTCGAATTTCTTGACGGCCTGCATCAGGCCGACATTGCCTTCCGAGATCACCTCGCCGATCGGCAGGCCGTAGCCGCGATAGCCCATGGCGATCTTGGCGACGAGCCGAAGGTGGCTGGTGACGAGCTTGTGCGCAGCCGTGGTGTCCTCATGCTCGGCGTAGCGCTTGGCGAGCATGTACTCTTCCTGCGGCTGAAGCATCGGAAAACGGCGGATTTCTTCCAGGTAGCGGCTGAGGCCGCCTTCGCCGGAAACGATACTGGGTAGTGACTGGGCCATGATAGCGCCCCCTCTCTATTGGAGTGATGCCCCCGAAACGCGGCAGGCATGTGGCGCGAATGCCAAAGGCACATTCGCGCCAACCGACATATATAGGAACAAAACCAGAAAGACAGGCATTTGTTCAACACGAAACAGTGTGTCACGCTGAAGTGAACAACGCCGGTCAGGTTTTCAGGTGGTTGGTTCAAAGCTTGCGGAAGCCGTCGACGAGTTCCTCCATCTCCCACGGTATCGGTGCTTCGAACCTCATCGTTAAATGGGTATCCGGATGCCGAAATGCAAGGAGGCGGGCGTGCAAAGCTTGTCGCGGAAATGCTTTCACTTTGCTGGTTAGCGGCTCAGGCAACCGGTTGGCCTTGGTGCGGAAAGCCTGGCCGTATTCGGGGTCGCCAATCACCGGATGGCCGATATGGGCCATGTGGACGCGTATCTGGTGGGTGCGACCGGTTTCCAGCCGGCATTCGACCAGGCTCGCCGTGGCGAATTCCTGCTGCTGCTCGCCAAAGCGCTCAATGACGGTGAAATGCGTTATGGCGTGGCGGGCATCGTCGCGGCCTTGCGGCACCACGGCGCGGCGTACCCGGTCGGCGGCGCGGCCAAGCGGCGCGTCGACCATCCCCGTCGGCCTTGCCGGTATGCCCCAGACCAACGCCAGATAGGCGCGCTCGAGATCGCCGGTCAGGCCGTGGTCGGCAAAGGCCTCCGACAACGCCTTGTGGGCGCGATCGGTCTTGGCGACGACCATGACGCCACTGGTCTCCTTGTCGAGGCGATGGACGATGCCCGGCCGTCTCACCCCGCCGATGCCCGACAGGCTGTTGCCGCAATGATGGATCAGCGCGTTGACCAGCGTGCCGGTCCAGTTGCCGGCGCCGGGATGCACGACCAACCCGGCCGGCTTGTTGATGACGATCAGCTCGCTGTCCTCGTAGAGGACATCCAGCGCAATATCTTCGCCTTGCGGCTCCGCCGGTTCCGGCTCCGGCATGTCGACCGACACGCTGTCACCTTGTGCCATCTTGCGCTTCGTCTCGCTGGCTGGCCTGCCGCCGATCCTGACCGCGCCCTGCTTTATCAGCATCTGCACCCGGCTGCGCGACATGTCGGGGCCGAGCCTGGCCGCCAGCCATTGGTCGAGCCGCTGGCCGGCCGCATCGGCGCCGGCCTCCAGCACGATCTGTCCGGCCCCTATTAATTGTCTGACCTCTTCGTTATGAGCGCTCATCGAAAACAGTTCCGGAATCTGCTGCCATGGCCCGGCCGCGTGCCGACGAAGACGAGGAAAAGCCGCTCGACCCCGAGGTCGAAAAGGTGCGGAGGAAGCTCGTCCGCTTCGTCGCCATCAATCTCGGCCTGCTGTTCCTCGCCCTTATGGTGGTGATCGCGGCGCTTGTCTACAAAGCGCGCAATGCACCGCCTGTCAGCCCTCCGCTGAGCAGCGACATCCAGGTGCCGGCAGGCGAGCCGGTCAGTGGCGACATCGTGCTGCCGGTCGGCGCCAGGGTGGTCAGTCAATCGCTCTCGGGCAATCGCCTGTCGATTGACGCCGAGTTGGCCGACGGCAGCCGCGCCATCTTCGTCTATGACATCACCGAACGACGCATCGTCGGCCGTTTTTCGATCAGGAACAAATGACCGGTTTTGCCGAACACCGCAGCATTGCCACGGTCGCGCTCGTCGTCGCAAATTATGACGAGGCGATCTCGTGGTATGTCGACCGGCTGGGTTTCGTCCTCACCGAAGATGTCGATCTCGGCGGCGGCAAACGCTGGGTCACGATCACGCCGGGAAAAGGGCAGGGCGCGCGGCTGCTTCTCGCCGAGGCATCCGACGATGCGCAAAGGCACGCCGTCGGCAACCAGACCGGCGGACGGGTCTTTTTGTTCCTCGAAACCGACGATTTTGCCCGTGACCATGCGCTGATGCTCGAAAAGGGCGTCGAATTCCGTGAGGCGCCCCGGCACGAGACCTATGGCACTGTGGCGGTTTTCGGTGATCTCTACGGCAATCTCTGGGACCTGATCGAGCCAAAACGCTAGGCTTGCAGCGGATATTTCACCGGCGCGACAGGCAGCCTTAAGCCTAGTTGCTTTTTGCCAGCCGTCAGCCTATATCGCCGGTTCTTGAACGCGCCCATCGTCTAGCGGTCAGGACACCGCCCTCTCACGGCGGGAACAGGGGTTCGATTCCCCTTGGGCGTACCAATCGTTTCAACTACTTAGCGGGCCGGCAGGTAAAACCGTCAAATAACGGTCAAATAAGCCATTCGTAGGATCCATTTTTGAGGTGCCTAGAGCGCCGTGAGCCGCGCCGCTTGGCAAGCAGTTGAGCAAAACCGTTGAGCAAGGATGGGGACCATCACTATGTGCCGCAGTTTCACCTCCGGCGGTGGGCCGACACTGCTGGCTATGTGACACAATGGGGCAGAATCAAGCACAATGGAAAACTGACTAGAAAGGGGGTAGCTCCTGCTGCCACCGGATACGTCCCAGGTCTTTACGCTTTGGAGCACGTCCCCGCGGACAAGGTCCACCTTGTGGAAGAACGGGTTTTCGGTTTCGTAGACGACAAAGCAGCACCCATCCTCGAGAAGATGGTCGTTCGAGGGGCAAAATCGCTCTCCATTGAAGAACGATACTGGTGGGCGATCTATCTGAACGCGGCGCTGCTGCGTGTCCCTCATGTTGTCGCGTCGATATCAAAGCGCATTGAAGAGATGCAGCAAAAAATACTTTCGGAACCCGATGCAGACTTCGACGCTGCAAAAGGGTCCGCACCCGAACGAAACCTACTCGAATGGGCTCAGAATCACGCACCTAGTGCATTGGCCAATTCTGGCATGGAAACCTTGTCCAAGATGATCGGCGAGAGCCGGCCAATTGAGCGCCTGCTTTCCTTCTGGTGGACAGTACGCGACGTCAGCAATTCAAGTCGGCCTCTCATGCTCGGCGACGACCCACTTGAACGCATTGGAGACCTCTACCGTCCGAAATGTCTCATAAATCTCCCCATCTCCCCTGGTCACGCCTTTTTCGCAACAAACGCGCGGTCAATCGCAGAAAACATCGCTAAGATGCCCGATAGGCGCGTGGTAGACGCCACGAACATCTCCACCATCTCCACAGCGAAGAAATTTGTGTATGGCGACGCAGAGCCCAGCTTCGTCGATCGTTACCTAACAAGAACGGAGTCGTCCTCACACTTGGTCTAACTCCCTTCGCGGGGAGGCGGCAAACCGTTGAGGGGCGCTTGCGCGCCCGGCAGAGCTGCGTCACTTTCAGCCGAAAGGCAGCGAGGAAGGAGACCCGATGGCCGCAACGAAAGACCAGTGGAAGGCTTTCCGCGAAGAACTTAGCCAGCAGCTCGAAGAGGAGCGCCGGTTCATCACCAATGCCGAAGCAGGGAAAACGGGCATTTGGACTGTTCAGCCAGGCAAGGGAAAAGTCGATACCACGGCTGCTCATGTTGAGATATCGAGGCGCGCAGTCCAGGCTCTTGAGGGGGTAATTGCCAAGATCGATCAGGACCATCTGGCAGAATAACTCTTGCGGTCGAATTAGGAATATGGTCCTCATTTGCGCCGGTGCGGCGATCCACTTAACGGAGATCGCAAAATGGCCAGAACCAAACCATCCAAGCAACTTGCACAGGCCGAGATCGACCGCTTCATGGCGGCTGCGGAAGAGCTTGAGGCCGTAGCGTTGGAAGTACGCTAAACAACAGCAAGACGTCGTTGGCAACTTAGTACAGATTGAAACAGGTAAGATGCGGTTTTCGGAGGAATTGATGCATTACACACTTCATGCTGCGCCAGGCTCTTGCTCTTTTGCACCTCACATCGTCATGGAGGAGATTGGAAGGCCCTATTCGCTGGCGTTGATGTCGCCAGGTCATCCCGAAGCCAAGACCGACGAATTTCACCGCTTAAACCCGAAAGGGCGAATCCCTGTTCTCATTGCCGACAATTTCACTCTCACTGAAGCGCCGGCAATCTTATTTCACCTGGGCCTGACGAATCCAGACGCGCGGCTCCTGGGAGCGAATGCAGAAAACATCATCCGTTCCATCGAATGGTTTAACTGGCTATCGAGTGCGGTTCACGCGGTCGCCGTCCGAATGATCTGGCGCGCCGACTTTTTCTTACCGGATCAATCGATGTACGAGCCCTTGGTTCATAAAGGAAAGGAGCACTTGGCTTCCGCGTTTGCGCTTATAGAATCCAAGTTGACGGATCGAGATTGGGCCGTAGGAGAGTCCTATTCAATAGTTGATCCGTATTTGCTCGTATTCTACAGGTGGGGAAATCGCATGGCCGTAGACATGCGAAATACCTACCCCGCTTGGACCTCTCATGCACGTCGGTTGGAGGAGCGAGCGGCTGTGCAACGAGCCTTAACGCAAGAGGGAATATCCCTCTGGGAGTAGCTGTCGCGTTGCCGAATCCAAAAATTCGCAAGACCATCGATCCTACGCGGTCGTACTTAAATGTCTGGTAGCGTTGTTTAGCGGGAAACCAACGCTACGGCCTCAGCTTCACAAGAGCATTGTCCGGCCGCTGCTATCGCCTACCTGCGACCATTATCGGGCGCTTCGAGCGGTCCATGAACCCTGTTGAAATCGGTGAAGGACATTACCGGCAAGGATGCAGCTTTCATCCGATGGCACGGCTCGGGGCCAGCGATAGCGGCAGCGGGGAAGCGCCTCATTGCCACCTTAACGCCACCCATGTTGTTCTCCTTCCCTGAAATATAGCTCAAGTATCCCGGCCCCGAAACGGGGGCGACATATGTGAGTATTGGGTCCTCAGGAAACAAGATGGCGTCGTCCGTGTCGACTATCCGTTCCGTGACGCTGCCCGCCGCATGTCCGATGCCTGATTGGCGAGGATTCGGGCTTCCGTCCGTTTGAAGCTGTCCGGCTGATTTGACTCAGCGCACTATCCACGGCCCCGGCGACGCGATCGGCAAGCATGCCGACGGCATGGCTGGGCTCTAAACGCGCCATACTCCAGTTGCAGTATCGTAGCTTCTTTGCCGTTCGAATTTCTCTCAGTCATGGCTTCGCACGATACCAAGATATGCTGCGAACGACACATCCACGGCGGGCTCAACCATTCGATCTATTCCGGCAAGCCGAAAAGTGTTTGCGCGCCTGCTATTCCTCCGAGCGGATGACTGCCCATGGCGATCATCGGCTCGGTAGTTTCTGCCTCGAACACTGTCGACGCGAGCACCGTCCGTCCCAACGGCTTGCACAGCCCTTCGATGCGGCTGACAAGATTTACAGCCTTGCCGATCGCGGTGAAGTCCAACCTGCCGGCAGTGCCGATGTTCCCCCAGAGTATCTCGCCGACATGCAGGCCAATGCCATATCCGAGCTCAGGGCCGCCATTGCGGCGCCGAGTTTGGTTGAGATGATCTATCCCGGCGCGCGTGGCCTTCACGGCGCGTACCGCAGCGTCACATGCGGCATTTGCATCGCGCTCGCCAATCGGGAAAATCGCGAGGACGCCATCACCTATAAACTTGAGAACCTCACCACCAAATGCGTGCACCGCGCCCGCGACGCAATCGAACCAGGCATCAAGTACCAATACGATCTCGTCTGCATCATGAACCTCGGATAGATCGGTGAAACCTCGAAGGTCCGCGCACAGAAGCGCAGCCCGTATCGTCTCTCCCTTTACTCGACGAGAATGACCGTTGAGCACATGTGCTGCACTGCGCTTTCCCAAATATGCTTCGAGCAATGCGCGTTTCGCGGACCGTTCTGCGAGTGCGGTCATCGGAGCCGCAGCAAACCGGGAGATTTGCCGCAGCAGCTCTGACTGCGCCTCATCCGGAGTATGATCGAACGCCCACACCAAAGTCGGTGCGACACCGCCCGCTCGCTCGTCGAACACCATCGCCCGCGTCGTGCCAAGCCACTCCCGCAGCACGAGCCGGGGATCGGCATTCTGGCGGTCGGCGCCTATGCCCAAAGCCTCGACCACTTCATTCCCAGGCGCTCGCCAGAGCCAGATGCGGCGTGAAATGATCGGGTCGGGAGCATCCTGCGCCAGCGCGCCGGCGATGATCGGCAGGCCGTCTTCCATCAAATGCGTTGAGAGCTGCAATAGAAGTCGCCCACCGTCGCCAATATGCGCGGCGTCGTCCAGAAGGAATGAAAGCGAGTTTGCGAGAAGCATCGGCAGAAGGTCACTCGGCACAGGCTTATGCTTACGCCTCGAACATCTTCTTGCAACTCCCCACATTCGCTTCAATCATGCACGGTATTCGATGCGGATGTGACCTGGAGTGAGCGATGGCGGAATCGGTTTACACAGAGATTGAGGTCGCCGCGCCACAAGCGACCGTGTTCGCGCTTTTGACGGATCCGGACCAGATCGTGCGATGGATCGGGACCGAAGCGAATTTGGATGCATCGCCGGGCGGTCTGTTCCTCGTCAATGTCGGTGGTCGCCATATGGCCCGCGGTGAGTTCACCGAGGTGATCCCGGTCCACCGTCTTGCCTACAGTTTTGGCTGGGAAGACAACGAGACCGTGCCGCCCGGCTCCAGCCATGTCGAGATCGACCTGATCGCGAGGGATGCGGGGACACTGATCCGCTTCACGCACAGCGGACTGCCGAACGCAAAGGAGCGTGACAGCCACCGAAGGGGATGGGAGCACTACCTCTCACGGCTGAAGATCACTGCCGATGGGGGACATGTCGATCCCGACGTGCCGATGAAGAATATGTGATTTTCATCTAAGGGCCGCGGATGCCCGTAATCCGAACCAGGCGCGGCATGCGTCAACGAGGCCCCTTTGACCTGCCGTCGCCAAACCGGCCGCTCGGGAAACCCAGCGACCTGCGGGCTGCCGCACCATTACAGCTGCCGGCGACGGATCGTTTCGGCGAGCTCGGCGAAGGCGTCCGCGATCCCGGTGCCGCTCTTGGCGCCTGCGTGGAGTTCTTGAAACTCAGCGCTTCTGGCGCAACGCCTCGGATTGAATTAGCATCCGTTCATCAAAGCTCCGGCCGCACTCCTGCAGGATGCGGAATGCGGAGCGCAGGCGAGCGAGGCCGGGCGCGGTCACATGCCGGGCGCTGATCCAAGCGCGACTGGGCATCCGAACTTCCGTTCGGCGGCAAGACGGCGTGGCCGGGAGGAGTCAGATGCAGAAGCTGCAATCACAAGGCGTCCATCACATCACGCTGGTCGGCGCCGATCGCCAGAGCTCCATCGATTTCTGGGAAGGCGTGCTCGGCATGCCTTTCATCTTCGAGCAGCCCAACCTCGACAAAGCCAGCGAAAGCCATCTTTATTTCGATCCGGGCGACGGCCGGCTGATCACCGTCTTCACCGACGAGAGCCGCACGCCGGTCAAGCGGCGCACGCCAACCGATACGGGCTGCGTCCATCACATCGCTTTCGCGGTGTCGCGCGTCACCTTTTTGCAGGCGGTCGGCCGGCTCGACGAGCGCGCCATCAAGCACAGCGGCGTCAAGGATCGCGGCTTCATGGACTCGATCTACTTCGAGGATCCGCTCGGCCTGCTGATCGAGCTCGCCTCCTACCGTTTCGAGCCGCCGGCGGGCTTCACCCATGCCGACGTGTTGATGCAGGCGCACAAGATCCGCGTCGCGCGCGGCGACTACGCAATAGCCGAGGTGCATCTCGCCGACGCGATCCAGGCGCTTGTCGAGCGCTCCCGCGCGACCTTGTCGGAAGACCGCGCTCCGAAAGATCCATACTGACGACAGGCCAAACAAAGGGAGGACACAATGGCAAAGACGACAACGAAGAGTGCGAAGAAGCCGGCCGCCAAGGCCGCTCCGAAACCAGCTGCCAAGGCCGCGACAAAGCCTGCTGCCAAGGCGTCGAAAGCGTCCGCCAAGTCGGCAACGAAAGCCGCCGCAAAACCTGCAGCCAAGGCATCCGCGAAGTCCGCGCGGAAGGCCGTAGCGAAATCAGCGAAAAAACCCGCGCTGATGCTCAGCATGCTGAAGCCGAGCGTCAACAATATGAGCGTACGGGTGTTTGCGCGCGCGGCCGGGCTCGACCATTCCGAGACCGACGTATGGGGCCACACGCGCTCGCCTGAATATATGGCGCGAAACCCGGCCCACCTGACCCCGATGATCGAGGACAAGGGCCTGCCGAGAGGTGTCTTGTGGGAAAGCTGCGCCATCATGCAGTACCTCGCCAACAAGCACGGGCTGGAAAAATTGTACCCTAAGGAACCCGCCAAGCGGGCAATGATCGACAGTGCCATGTTCTACCTGATCGGCACGCTCTACCCCTATGTGGCGCGCGCCACCTATCCAGCACTGAATTTCCCGCAATATGCCGGCGAGGTCGGCCACAGCGACGCTCATCCCGACAGGAAATCGGAAGCCCAGAAGGCCGCGGCGGCCGCAATTGCCGAGCCGCTGGAGGTCTTTCACAGCTTCTTCAGGAACGGCAAGCCGTTCATCGGCGGCAAGAACCCGTCGATCGCCGACATCCGTCTGGCGGCGACGCTCGAGTTCCTCGCCGTCATCGACTATGCGCTGCCCCAATGGGCAAAAGACTATATGACGGCGATCGAGAAGAAGCTCGGCAAGGCCTATGCCGAGCCGGCCGGCGATGTGCGCGGCTATATCGCCTATGTGCGGTCGCAGGCCAACGCCTGAGGCACGTGTAGGCCGGCGATCGTCCGTACGTTCTGCAGGAGCCGGTAACGATCTGGGGTAATTCTTTTTACTCTCCCCTGTTTGCACGATGTGGGGAGCTTAAGGTTTCGTTAACCGAAACCCTTTCTACTGTATCCACCTCCAGCCCGCGACCACGGATGTACTGGCGCGGATGGAAAGCAAAGGTCGGCTGCTCGCCGGCCTTTTGCTTGTTGCAGCCCTGCCGAAGTTGCGGTCGACGGCGCTTCCCGACGCCTGCATGGCTGATGAAGCGCGTTGCTGGCACCTTGTCATCGCCGATGTCGGCCCTACCATCGAAGTTAGTCACGTCCTCGAGGGCGGTTCAAGGACAGAGGCCCTGTCATGAAAAGCATTGCTGGAATGGTGGTGATTGCAGGCGCCATGCTGGCGGGTGCAGCCGGTCAATCGAATGCAGCGACGCTCAACACCATGCCCGAGGTCGGGGCTGCCATCCAGGCGTGCTGGACCCCCCCAGCGAATGCCGGGAATTCCACCGTCACCCTGAGCTTCAGCTTCAGGCGCAATGGCACGCTGATCGGCCGGCCCAAGCCGACCGCCATCCGCGTGGCCGGCGACGACAAGGCGCGGCAAGCTTTTGTCGACGCGGCGATTGCGGCCGTGGACCACTGCCTGCCGTTGAGCCTTTCACCGGCGCTGGCTGAAGGCATCCCGGGCAAGGTGTTCACTCTGCAATTCAACTCGCCCAAACAAAAACAGCCTGCAACGCGAGTGCAGGCTTCGCCTTGATCTTTTCCGACAACCGGATTCTACTTTTCGGGATCTAGCGCATGTCGAGCAAAAGTGTGCAGCGGTTTTGCGACAACGACATGCATAAAACAAGAACCTAAGCGCGTCGCATGAGGCCGGGTCGACCGCGATGCGCTTTAGTGGCGGCTTCGTCTGGCCTCGACATGTCGCGCCAGTTCCGGCATTTCGAAGACATAGTCGCTCCAGGCCGATTCCGGAATCTGGCCGGCGAGATAGCACTCCAGCAAAAGCCTCTGCTCGTGGTCGAGCGGCCTCGGTGTGCGTTCATGGTCCAGCCCAAGTGAATGGAACAGATTCCTGGTCAGGCCCGCGACAGTGAAATGAATCGACATTTGCGGTCTCCTCCTTGGCCGCTCAACGCCGAACGTGGGGCTAAGGTTTCAGCAACGGCCGGCCGGTAACGCCGGATTGATCGCGGTGCGGATCCGGCCGGGTGCTTCAAACTTCGCCGTGGCGCGAGTTCGCCGGCGTTGCTGCCGGTTCGTCTCAATCTTGAAATAAAAATGTAATATTGAATTTACGCCAGCGGATATAATACACTAGAACTAAAGTCTCTGGTGGCGGTGCGGTCTACCTCAATTAGGTAAAACTGATTTAGCCAGTACTTATCCATAGTCGACAAAGAAATCCTGTTCTCGGCGCAACAAGGACAATGGTCGCTCCAATGACACGCTTCTGGCTTCTCACGATTCTGATGCTGGTGTCGGCAATAGCCGTTGCGCTCGGCACGTCCTCCTCCTATGCGGATAGCTGCGGCGCGATCAGGAGCCAATTGCTTTCGGCGGGGCGTGGCGCCGGGACCAGCCCCGAGCTTGCCCAACTACGCCGGCAACTCGCCGCGATTCAAAGGCTGGAGAGACAGCGCCGATGCACGGCGAAAACGGCCGGGTTCTTCTTCAACCCCTGCGCCGACCTCGTAAGCAGCAAGGCGGAGGTGCAACGGCAGATCGCCAGACTGTCGAATTCGGGCAGGGACACCTCCGGCCTGAAGGCCAGGTTCGTCGCGCTAGGCTGCGCCGCCCCCGCTGCCAAGAAGCAGCAGGCGCAGCAGAACCAGCCGCAGGCACAGCAGCGCACAGCACCAAAACCTCAGTCCGCAGGCGCAATAATGGGTGGCAATCGGATGCTGTTTTGCGTTCGCTTGTCGGACGGATATTTCTTCCCCGCGCCAAAATCGCAGTTCGCCAAGAACGACGATCTGAAGGAAACGGTCGATCAGTGCCGCTATATCTGCGACGATGCCGGCGTCGAACTCTATACGCTGAGCGATGCCACCCGCGAGACCGAAGAGATGATCGCGCTCGAGACGCAAAAGCCCTATGTGGAGCTTGCGACCGCCTTCAGGTACCGCGACGACGCGAACTTCAAGGCCTGCGATGTCAAGCGCTATTACCAGCGCGTCGCCGAACTCAGGGCACGAACCGTGACACCGGCCAACATGAGCAACGCCATCATTCCGTTGCCGACGGCAAAGCCGGATTTTGGCATCGTCGCGGAAATTCCTGAATCCGGGATCCAAACCGCCGGTACCGCTCTCGCAGGGGAAAAAACGCTGGTTGCCGAGGTACCAGGGGCTGCCCAGCATCAGTCGGTCGAAAGAGCGATCGGCGCGCGGCCGGTGAGAGTGGTCGGGCCGGCCTTTTTCCCGGCGGACTGACCAAGGCAGGCGATGTCCCGAGACGGCGAACGGCTGGCCGGATAGCCGCTTCAAGGCCTACAGCCGCACGCATCGACCGACGGCCGGTTGGTTATTCGCAGACCATGCGGGCCCGTTTGCCGGGCTGGCTGACATTCCTGCAGGTGAGCGGCTTCGCCGGCTCCGATGACAGCATGGGCGGATTGGCGACCTTCCTTCGTGGCGCTGCAACGGAAGCTGCGCTCCGGCGCACCGCCGGCCTTTTCGGCGTTTGAGGCGCCACAGGAAAGACATCGGTCTCCAGCTGCGACTGTTCGGCTTGCGCCTGCGGAGAAGGCCGGTCCCAGAAACGGCGAACATCGAGCGGCTTGGGAATGATCACGGTGCCGTCATAGCTGCGCGCGCAGCCGGTTCCCAGAAGCAGCGCCAGGCACAGGAAGACAGGCAGAATCCGTCGAAACATCAGCAACACCCCTGCAAGCTTATAACGCTGCTTCGGCCCAACCGACAACCGGCGGAATAGTGCAGAGGGAGTAGGTAAGGTGAAGTAGAAATCGTCGCACTTCCAGTCGAAGGCCCCGCTCGAAAGATCGAGCGCCGGGTCGGGCGCGGATGGAGGTCCAGCGCGAGGCGAGTTAAAACCTTGCGATTCGTCACCGCTTCCAGCGTAAGGCCATGGTGCGATCGCACCATACCCAATGGCGCGCTCAGTCGCGACAATGGGATATTCGAAGTTCCGCTCCTCCAGTTACGGGCGGGAGCAGCGACCGCCGGCAAGAAACAGGGTCAGATTTACCCCAACGGACCTGTTTCGGCGATGGCGCGGCCATGACACGTTCTGGCTGCATGCAACGCGCTCCCGTCCGGCTTTTTTCTTCTCAAGGTCAGTGGCTGCTATCGTCGAGCGGACAAAGCCGGCCGGAATTCACGCAAGCTGCTGATTCCAGCGGCAAACCGCGGCCCATGCCGACAAAGCCCGCGGCCGTTCCTTCTTAACCCGGCTGGACGACGTTACCGGAGCGACATGAAACTGTCATGCGACTGTAATAATCGGGGGCTATTGGCCTCAGCGGGCGCCGGAGGAATGGCGCCGAGAGACCATATTCCGAACAGGAGCAGGCCACATGAGACATTTCATCCGCTCGGCGGCCGTTGCGATTGCAATGGCTGCGGCGACGACTACCCTCACCCTGTCCGCCGCGCTCGCCGCGGACATCTCTGGCGCCGGCGCCACCTTCCCCTACCCGATCTATGCGAAGTGGGCCGACACCTACAAGAAAGACACCGGCATTGGGCTTAACTATCAGTCGATCGGTTCCGGCGGCGGCATCAAGCAGATCAAAGCCAAGACCGTTACCTTCGGCGCTTCTGATGCGCCGCTGAAAGGCGAAGAGCTTGAATCGTCCGGATTGGCTCAGTTCCCGATGGTGATGGGCGGCATCGTTCCCGTCGTCAACCTCGAAGGCATCAGGCCGGGCGAGTTGGTTCTCGACGGCCCGACGCTAGCCGACATCTTCCTCGGCAAGATCACGAGCTGGGATGACGAGGCGATCAAGAAGCTCAATCCCGACGTCAAGCTGCCTTCGCAGGCGATCGCGGTCGTTCACCGTTCTGATGGGTCGGGCACGACGTTCAACTTCACATACTACCTCGGCGACGTCAGCGCGGACTGGAAAGAAAAGGTCGGCGTCGACAAGGCCGTGGAATGGCCCGTGGGCATCGGCGCCAAGGGCAATGAGGGCGTTGCCAACAACGTCTCCCAGACCGGCGGCGCGATCGGCTATGTCGAATACGCCTATGCCAAGCAGAACAAGCTCACCCACACCGACATGATCAACAAGGACGGCAAGAAGGTCGAACCCACCGCGGCGGCATTCTCGGCGGCAGCGGCCAATGCCGACTGGAGCTCGCAGCCGGGCTATGGCGTCATCCTCGCCAACGAGCCGGGCGCCGAGTCCTGGCCGATGACGGCGGCAACGTGGATCCTCCTGTACAAGAAGCCGGACGATGCCGCGACCACCGGCGAAGCGCTCAAATTCTTCGCCTGGGCATACGACAAGGGCGACGAGATGGCCGGCGAGCTGGACTACGTTCCGATGCCCGACAAGGTGGTCGAGAGCGTCAAGGCCATGTGGGCCAAGGAAGTCGTCGGCAGCGACGGCAAGCCGCTCTACTCGGCTATGTAATCTCCTCCAGGGAGGGCGTCGACGGCGCCCTCCCTGTTGCCTTCAATCGCGAGGACCCAATGACCATCGCTTCCGATGCCATGCTATCATCTGCAGCCCGGGCCAGGGAAGCTACGGTGCGGCGCTTCGCGCTCACAGACGCCATATTCCGCGGACTCACCCGCGCTTCCGCAATTCTTGTGCTGGTCATCCTCGGTGGTGTCGCAATCTCGCTGTTTGCCGGCTCATGGCAGGCCCTGTCGTCCTTCGGGTTCTCTTTCCTGACGACTGAAAGCTGGAATCCGGTAACGGAAAAATTTGGCGCGCTGGCGCCGATCTACGGCACGCTGGTCACGGCGGCCATCGCCATCCTGATCGCGGTTCCGATCGGCATCGGCATTGCCGTGTTTCTCACCGAACTCTGCCCGCGCCCGCTCAGGCGCCCGATCGGCATAGCGGTCGAGCTGTTGGCCGGCATTCCCTCGATCATCTACGGCATCTGGGGCCTGTTCGTGTTCGCGCCGTTCCTGCAGACGACGATACAGCCCTTCATCATCAACATCTTCCACGGCGTGCCGGGACTATCCAGCCTTTTCGCCGGCCCTCCTTACGGCATCGGCCTTCTGACCTCGGCGCTGATCCTCGCCATCATGGTGCTGCCCTTCATCACCTCGATCACCAAGGACGTCTTCGATACGGTGCCGGCGGTGCTGAAGGAATCGGCCTACGGCATCGGTTGCACGACCTGGGAAGTGACCCGGCGCGTGGTCATTCCCTATACCCGCATCGGTATCATGGGCGGCGTCATGCTTGGCCTCGGCCGCGCGCTCGGCGAAACCATGGCGGTGACCTTCGTCATCGGCAACGCCCACCGCATCAGCGCCTCCCTGTTCGCGCCGGGCACGACCATCTCGGCGACCATCGCCAATGAATTCACCGAGGCCGACGGCGATCTCTACACCTCTTCCCTGGTTTCGCTCGGCCTGATCCTGTTCGTCATCACTTTCCTGATCCTTGCCGCCGCCCGCTATATGCTGATGCGGATCGACGCCCGTACGGGAGCCTGACCGATGTCGACATCCTCATCGCTCCACAGCCGCCGCAAAGCCAGAAATTCGGTGATGATGGCGCTTTGCGTCGTCGCCGCCGGCATCGGGCTTGCCTGGCTGGCGCTCATTCTCGGTGCACTGGTCTATAAGGGCACAGCCGGGCTTTCGTTCGCGGTCTTCACCGAGATGACGCCACCGCCAGGCGAGGCCGGCGGCCTGCTCAATGCAATCGCGGGCAGCCTGCTGATGACGATCATCGCCGTTGTCGTCGGCACGCCGATCGGCGTGCTGGCGGGAACCTACATGGCCGAATATGGGCGTTTCTCGCGCATCACCACCGTCGTGCGCTTCATCAACGACATCCTGTTGTCGGCGCCGTCGATCATCATCGGCTTGTTCGTCTATGAGTTGATGGTGCGGCCAATGGGGCATTTCTCGGCCATAGCCGGCGCCGTTGCGCTTGCCATCCTGGTCATTCCGGTGGTCGTGCGCACCACTGAAGACATGCTCAACCTGGTGCCGAACGCGTTGCGTGAAGCCGGCGCCGCGATCGGCGCGCCGCGCTGGGTGGTGATCCGTTCGGTCGCCTACCGCGCCGCATTGTCCGGCATCGTCACCGGCATATTGCTGGCGATAGCACGCATTTCCGGCGAGACGGCGCCGCTGCTCTTCACCGCGCTCAACAACCAGTTCTGGAGCAGCAATATCAACGCGCCGATGGCCAGCGTGCCGGTGACCATCTTCCAGTTCGCTCTCAGCCCTTACGAGGAATGGCAGCAACTGGCGTGGACCGGCGCACTCATAATCACCCTGACGGTTCTGGGCTTGAGCATCCTCGCCCGCAGCCTTACCGGACGCAGAGAGGACAGATGACACAGATGTTGTCCGCGGACATGACGATGACCGAGACGGTCGCCGAGAAGACGAAGATCGAGGTCAAGAACCTCAACTTCTACTACGGCCAGAGCAAGGCGTTGAAGGACATCACCTTGTCGCTGCCCGAGCGCAGCGTCACTGCCTTCATCGGCCCTTCGGGCTGCGGGAAATCGACGCTGCTGCGTGTGTTCAACCGCATCTACGAACTCTACCCGAAGCAGACAGCCGAGGGCCAGGTGCTGCTCGACGGCAAGAACATTCTCGACCGCTCGCAGGACCTCAATCTCCTGAGGACCAAGATCGGCATGGTGTTCCAGAAGCCGACGCCGTTCCCGATGTCGATCTACGAGAACATCGCCTTCGGCGTCAGGCTTTATGAGAATCTGGGCAAGTCCGAAATGGACGGCCGCGTCGAACAAGCGTTGAAGCGGGCCGCGCTGTGGGGCGAGGTCAAGGACAAGCTCAACGCCAGCGGCTTGAGCCTGTCAGGCGGCCAGCAGCAGCGGCTTTGTATTGCCCGCACCGTGGCGGTGAAGCCGGAAGTCATTCTGCTCGACGAGCCGGCTTCGGCACTCGACCCGCTGTCGACCGCCAAGATCGAGGAACTGATCGACGAATTGCAAGCCGACTACACGATCGTCATCGTCACCCACAACATGCAGCAGGCGGCGCGCGTATCGCGCCAGACCGCCTTCATGTATCTGGGTGAACTGGTAGAGTTCGACCGGACCGAGAAGATCTTCACGTCGCCCCGCGAGAAGCGCACGCAGGATTACATCACCGGCCGCTTCGGCTGAGCCGTTCCGATCACGCATATGAGGACAGGACCATGGGCGAACACACAGTCGCTTCTTTCGACGAGGATCTCGAGCAGATCAGCAAGCTGATCCGCGACATGGCCGACCTCGCCGGTTCGATGGTCGGCGGGGCGACCAAGGCCCTGTTGAATTCTGACAACGTGCTGGCGCAACGCGTCGTTTCCGACGATGCCATCATGGATGCGCGTCAACGCGAACTGGACGACCGCGCCATCACCCTGATCGCCAAGCGCCAGCCGATGGCCCACGATCTGCGCCATGTCGTCGGGGCGATCCGCATGGCCGGCGATCTCGAACGCATCGGCGACCTTGCCAAGAATATCGCCAAGCGTGTGAGTGCGGTCGGCCTTAGCGTCACACCGCGCGACCTATCGCATTCCATCGATGCGATGGCGCAGCTGGTGCTCATCCAGGTGCAGGGCGTCATCGAGGAGTATGCTGCAGGCGATGCGGCCGCGTTGGCCAAGCTACGCGCCGCCGACGAGCGCATCGACGTCAAATATACGTCGGTGTTCCGCGAACTGTTGACCTACATGATGGAAGACCCGCGCAACATCACCGCTTGCACGCATCTGCTGTTCTGCGCCAAGAATCTGGAGCGGATCGGCGACCATGTCACCAACATCGCCGAAAATGCGTATTATGTGCTGACCGGCGAGCAATTGCCGGTCAATCGTCCGAAGCAAGACGAAACGACAATGTCCGCACCGGCGACATGATGGGGGTGCCCAGCCGATGATCGCACCACGCATAATGGTGGTGGAGGACGAGGAGCCGTTGGGTGTGCTGCTCCGCTACAATCTCGAATCCGAAGGCTACCAGGTCGAGGTGGTGACACGCGGCGACGAAGCCGAGATCCGTTTGCAGGAGAATGTGCCCGATCTTCTGGTGCTCGACTGGATGATACCAGCGGTTTCCGGCATCGAGCTCTGCCGCCGGTTGCGGGTGCGCCCCGAAACCGAACGGCTGCCGATCATCATGCTGACCGCGCGCGGCGAGGAGAGCGACCGGGTACGCGGTCTTTCGACCGGCGCCGACGACTATCTGGTCAAACCGTTTTCGACACCGGAATTCATGGCCAGGGTCAAGGCGCTGCTGCGCCGCGCCAAGCCGGAAGTGCTGTCCAGCGTGCTGAAGGTCGGCGACATCGTGCTCGATCGCGAATCGCACAGGGTGTATCGCAAGAAGACCGAGATCCGGCTCGGGCCGACCGAATTCCGGTTGCTCGAATTCATGATGCGGCATCCGGGCCGCGTCTTCTCGCGCAGCCAGTTACTCGATAATGTCTGGGGCGAGACGATCTATATCGACGAACGCACCGTCGACGTGCATGTCGGGCGGCTGCGCAAAGCCGTCAACAACGGCCGCATGCCTGATGTCATCCGCACCATCCGCGGTGCCGGCTACGCGATCAGGGAAGATTGACCCGCCCAGTCAGGCTACGTTCTTTCTGACGCCGGGCCTCATTTGCGCGCCCGGCGCGAAAATCTGCTGGTCGACGAAGCTTAACGCCCGCATTGCACAGCCTTCGCGGATCAGCGGCAATTCGTTCGGCTCGGTATCGAAGGAGATCGAGCCCGAATGCTGGCCGCCGGCGGTCTGGGCGATGGCCTTCCGCAAGGCCGGCTCGATCAGATCAAAGGCGGCGGCACTGGCGCCGACCATTGCGACCGGTGCCGGATCGATCAGCGCGAACAGCGAGCCGAGACCGAAACCCAGCGCTTCGCCGGCCTTGCGGTAGGCATCGCGTTCCGGCCCGTCCTTCTCGCGCGCCCGAACCGCCAGCGCGCGCATGTCGGCGTCGCTGACGTCGGCGACCGGTTGGCTGTCTTCGCTCATCTGCGTGGCGTTGCGCCAGATGGCGTAATTGCCGGCATAGGCCTCGATGCAGCCGCGCCGCCCGCAACGGCAGAGCGCGCCGCCCGGACGATGGATCATGTGGCCAAACTCGCCGCCCGAGGAATGCGTGCCGGTGAACAGCTCGCCCTTCAACACCAGCCCCATGCCGATGCCGTGCGAAAGCAGGATGGCGATGAAGTCGTCGCGATAGCGATCCGGATCGCGCCAGCGCAAAGCCACCGCCATCATATTGCAGTCGTTCTCCACCGTGGCCGGGATGCCGAATTCATCTTCCAGCATGTCGGCAAAGGCGATGTCCGTCTGGGGCGTGATCGGCGACCACAGCATGGCGCGTGCAGGGGAGTCGGTAATTCCCTGAATCGCCAGGGCGATGCGGGCGACACTGCGGACGTCAAGATCTGGATCGTCCAGCCGGCGCCGGACGATGGCCATGCATTCGCGGATCAGTTCGTCGCGCGGCATGGTCAGCGTGTCCAGCCGGCGCTGTTCCTCGGCGACCACCTGCCCCGCATAGTCGATGATGGCGGCCGACAGGAAATTCAGCGACAACACCACGGTCAGCACCGCCGCCGCTTCCGGATTGAGGGCGAGGCCGACCTGCGGACGACCGCGTTTCAACGAAACGGGTTCGCTTGCCTTGCTCTCGGCGAGGATGCCTTCCCGTATCAGGTCGGAGGAGATCGCCGATATGGTCGAATGGCTGAGGCCGGTGGTTGCGGCGATCTCCGTACGCGATGGCTGGCCGGCCCGGCGCACGGCCGAGATCACCATCGCCCGGTTGCGCCGGCGCAAATCGTCATGGCGGATTCCGACCGACATCGTTTTGCTTTCCTCCCGGTTTGCCGCGGCCGCTCATGAACCGGAAGCCGTCGGTAATGCCGACAAATAGTGTCAGATGAGGCAAATAGTGTCAGATGCAGGTGGCGCTGTCATCGTTTATTCCGAAGCTCGAAAAAACTCGCAGCAACATCAAAATCCATCAGAATCGATGTTGACAGCAGCGGGAGATCGGGCCAGTATTTTTTCGAGGCTCGAAAAAATTAGCGCCTCTAAGCTGGCCTTTGGGGCCAATTGGTCACGCCGTACGCGGCGCAGGGAGGATATGATGAAGAAATTCACGACCGCCATTCTGGCGGGTGTCGCCATGACGCTGGCGCTTGCGTCGGTGGCGCAGGCTAAGGACAAGGTCATCGGCGTTTCCTGGTCGAACTTCCAGGAAGAGCGCTGGAAGACCGACGAAGCCGCAATGAAGGCGGCCATCGAGGCCGCAGGCGACAAGTATATTTCCGCCGACGCACAGTCCAACCCCGGCAAGCAGCTCACCGACGTCGAGAGCCTGATCTCGCAGGGCGCCAACGCACTGATCATCCTGGCGCAGGACGCCTCGGCGATAGGGCCGGCCGTGCAGAAGGCGCTGGACGAAGGTATTCCGGTTGTCGGCTACGACCGGCTGATCGAGAACAAGGACGTCTTTTACCTGACCTTCGACAACAAGGAAGTCGGCCGCATGCAGGCCCGCGACGTGTTCAAGGTGAAGCCGGAAGGCAACTATGTCTTCATCAAGGGCTCGGGCGCCGATCCGAATGCCGATTTCCTTTTTGCCGGTTCGATGGAAGTGCTGAAGGACGCCATCGACAGCGGCAAGATCAGGAATGTCGGCGAGGCCTATACCGACGGCTGGCTGCCGGCCAACGCCCAGAAGAACATGGAACAGTTCCTGACCGCGAACGACAACAAGGTCGATGCGGTGGTCGCCGCTAACGACGGCACTGCCGGCGGCGTCGTCGCCGCACTGACGGCGCAAGGGTTGGCTGGATCGGTTCCGGTCTCGGGCCAGGACGGCGACCACGCCGCGCTGAATCGCATCGCGCTCGGCACACAGACGGTCTCGGTGTGGAAGGACGCGCGCGAGCTCGGCAAGAACGCCGCCGAGATCGCCTCACAATTGGCCGACGGCAAGCAGATGACCGACATTGCCGGCGTGAAGGATTTCACCACGCCCGGCGGCAACACCGTAAAGTCCCTGTTCCTGACCCCGGTCGCCATCACCAAGGACAACCTCAACGTCGTCATCGACGCCGGCTGGATCAAGAAAGAAGAGGTCTGCGCGGGCGTGGCGGCGGGCGCTGTTCCGGTCTGCAACTGATCCGAGTTTCCGAGAAGTCCGAACGCCGCGGCCGCTTGCCGCGGCGTTTTTTCAAGAAAGAATTGTTTTTCCGCTTCCGGCGGATAACTTCTAGGCTGCTTCCGGCATCCGCGGCAGACGGCAACCCGGCGGGAGAAACATCATGACCGACACGACTTCCAACACGCCGGTCGACAGCTCGACGGCAGACCGGGCGCGGGAATCGGAGCTCGGCGTCGTTGCCCGATTTCTCAAGGCAACCGAACTCGACACGCGCATGCTCGGCATGGTCGGCGCGCTGCTGGTCATCTGGGTCGGGATCCACATACTGTCGGGCGGGCTCTTCCTGACGCCGCGCAATCTCTGGAACCTTTCGGTGCAGACCTCGTCGGTGGCGATCATGGTGACCGGCATGGTGCTGGTCATCGTGATGCGCAACATCGATCTTTCCGTCGGCTCCGTGGAAGGCGTGATCGGCATGGTGATGGGCGTGGCGCAGGCCGAATTCCTCGTCCGCATCATGGGATTTCAGCTTGGCAGCCCCTGGCTGTGGGTCATCGCACTGGCCGCCGGCCTGGTGCTCGGCCTGGCTATCGGAGCGTTTCAGGGTTTCATCATCGCCTATCTCCAGGTTCCTGCCTTTATCGTGACGCTCGGCGGATTGCTGGTCTGGCGCGGCATGGCGTGGCTGATCACCAGCGGGCGCACCGTTGCGCCGCTGGACAGGACCTTCCAGCTGATGGGCGGCGGACCACGGGGCTCGATCGGCGCCACCTGGAGCTGGATCGTCGGTGTCCTCGCCTGCGCGGCCGTTGCCTTCATGCTCTTCAACGGCCGCTCGCAGCGCAAGCGCTTCAACTTTCCGCTGCGCCCTGTCTGGGCGGAAAGCTTGCTCGGCGTGATAGCCTGCGCCGCCATCCTCGGCGCCGTGTGGATCGCCAATTCCTATCCTTGGCCGGTCGGCATCGTACGCCAATATGCCCAGCAGAACGGCATCACCGTTCCCGAGGGCGGGTTGTTCATCGCCCACGGCATCGCCATACCTGTGCTGATGGCCGTGGCCGCGGGCATCGTCATGACCTTCATCACCAGACGCACCCGTTTCGGCCGCTATGTCTTTGCCATAGGCGGCAATCCGGAAGCGGCCGAACTCGCCGGCATCAACACACGCTGGGTCACCATGAAGGTGTTCATGATCATGGGCGTGCTGGCCGCGATCAGTGCGGCGATCGCATCGGCGCGCCTCAACGCGTCGACTAATGCGCTGGGGACCCTGGACGAGCTGCTGGTCATCGCGGCGGCCGTGATCGGCGGCACGTCGCTCGCCGGCGGCTCCGGCACGGTGCTCGGCGCCATGCTCGGCGCGCTTTTGATGCAGTCGCTGCAATCCGGCATGGTGCTGCTCGGCATCGATTCGCCGCTGCAGAGCATCGTTGTCGGCGCCGTGCTGGTGGTCGCGGTGTGGCTCGATACCGTCTATCGCAAACGGGTCTAGTGAGGAGAACGAGCATGGCAGACAGGACCGCTCCCACGGGCACGCCGCTGATCGACATGCGCAACATCTCGATCGCCTTCGGCGGCATTCGCGCCGTCGACGATGCCTCGGTCGATCTTTTTCCGGGCGAGGTGATGGCTTTGCTCGGCCATAACGGTGCCGGCAAATCGACGTTGATAAAAATCCTGTCCGGCGCCTACAAGCGCGATGCGGGCCAGATTTTCGTCAACGGCGAGGAGGCTTCGATCTCCAATCCCCGCGACGCCAAGAAGTACGGTATCGAGACGATCTACCAGACGCTGGCGCTGGCCGACAATGTCGACGCGGCTGCCAACCTGTTTCTCGGCCGTGAGCTGATGACCGGCTGGGGTACGCTCGACGACGTCGCCATGGAGGCTGAGGCGCGCAAGGTGATGGGCAGGCTCAATCCGCGCTTCCAACGCTTCAAGGAGCCGGTGGTAAAGCTTTCGGGCGGCCAGCGGCAGTCGGTTGCGATCGCCCGCGCCATCCTGTTCAACGCCCGCATCCTGATCATGGACGAGCCGACAGCGGCACTCGGGCCGCAGGAGACGGCACAGGTCGGCGAACTGGTCAGGCAGCTCAAGGCCGACGGCATCGGCATCTTCCTGATCAGCCATGACATCCATGACGTGTTCGAGCTTGCCGACCGCGTCTGCGTCATGAAGAACGGTCGGGTTGTCGGCACGGCGCGCACGACCGATGTCACCCAGGACGAGGTGCTCGGTATGATCATCCTCGGCAAGTGCCCGCCCGGCGCCATCCCAGGGCCGGGCGCCCTGAAGATCGCGGCCTGAACGAGAATTAGCCGGCTAATCACAAGTCGCCAAAATGTGCCAGCAGTCACCATGCTTTGGTCTCGCCATTGTGTTGGCGTCGGGAGTTGCCCATAAAGATGCCGAACCGTCCACGGGACGTATCGGCAATTGAAGAAACTCTTTCCGACCGTAGCTTTCATCGCCGTCGCGCTGATCAGCCTGACGATGGCGGGTTTTGCCTATTTTGCCACCCAGGAAGCCGCCCGTATAAAATTCGAGGCGACGGCGGACGACGCGCTTAACCGGATCGAAAGCCGCATCGACCTGGACCTGTCGCTGCTGCGCTCAACCCGGGCATTGTTCGATGCGCGCAATGGCGGTATCTCGCAAGGCGAGTTCAAGGCTTTCTTCAACGCGCTCGACATCGACAATAATTTCGCCGGCCTGCGCGGCATCGGCTTCCTCCGCCTGGCGAAAACTGAAAACGAGGCGGCGGTCGAGCGCGATATCCTGCACGATCACGGCGCAAGCCATCCGATCTATCCCGACACGAACTTGCCGTGGCGTACGCCCATCGTGCTGTTCGAGCCGCTGGACCCGTCCAATAAATCCAGCATCGGTTATGATATGTTCACCGGGCCGGTGCGGCGCGAGGCGATCGAAAAGGCGATGGTCGACGACCAGCTGCACGCCAGCGGGCTCGTGCAGCTCGGCAAGGATACGGGTGCCGCGCAGACCTTCACCGGGTTCCTCGTCTTCGTCCGGCTCAATGTCGAAACCGCGCCGGACGCCGTCAACGCATCGAGATCTTCGACTGCCGGCTTCCTCTATGCGGCCTTCCGCTCCCGGGACCTGTTCCAGGCTGCGCTCAGCCGGGCACCTCTGTTGCCGGTCAACACCGAAATCTATGACGGCGCTGTGAACAGTGACAACCTGCTGTTCCAGTCGGAAACGCCGCCTGTTTCAGCCCTTGGCGACAGGCTGCTGATCACCCGCAAGATCACCGTTGCCGGTCGGCCGTGGGTCGTCCTGTTCAGGCCGACAAGTGCTTTCTCGCAACCTTCCTCGCGTGCCATTCCGGTGATGCTCGGATTGTTCGGGCTACTGCTTGCGGGCGCCATCGCGCTGGTGGCCCGCTATCAGGAGCGGGCCTATGAGGCGGTCTCGCTGCTTCACGAAACGACCGAAAAGAGCCTGCTGGAAAAAGACCTGATGCTGCAGGAGATGAAGCATCGCATCAAGAACTCGATCACGCGGGTGCTGGCAATCGCGCGCCAGACAGCATCGCACACCGCCGACGTCCAAGAGTTCTCGGCATCATTTTCGGCTCGGCTGCAGGCGATGGCGGCTTCCCAGGACATGCTGACGCGCTCACGCTGGCAGAAAGCCGATCTCGGCGACCTGCTGCGCATCGAGCTTGGCCAGGTGTTCGGAAGCGAGCTTCCTGAAGGGCTGTTGTCGGGACCGGAGGTTCTTCTCGACGAAAAGACGACGCAGGCACTCGGCCTCGTCTTTCACGAACTGGCGACGAATGCGCTGAAGCATGGCGAAACCGGCAATTCAGTCGGTGCGCTCAAGGTCGACTGGTCGCTCGAAGGCCGCGGCGGAGCCGGGACATTGGCTCTCAACTGGCGCGAGGCCGGGCAGAGGAAGCTCGAGACACCGGCGAAGAGCGGTTTCGGCACCAGACTGATCGATCTCAACGTCACACGCGAGTTGCGTGGCACAATCAGGCGCGATTTTCACGAAAACGGCTTGAACGTGGAAATCAAGGTTCCGCTGCCGGCTTGAAACGCCGTCTAGTGAGCCGCATCGCGACAGCGCTTTGGAAGTGCAAACGCGGAGACAGGTGGTCTGCCTCCGCGTTTGCTGTTCGCCTGGAACTCGAAACTAGTTGCAGCGAGCTGTGTAAATCCGGCCGTGACGATCTCTGTATTGGCAGTAGCCATTTTGCAGACGGCGAACGAGCAGACCGCCAATCGCACCAGCGCCGGCGCCGATCAAAGCGCCCTTGCCGCCGCCGACAGCGCCACCAATGAGCGCGCCGCCCACAGTGCCGATACCCACGTTCTCTTCCGTGGTGGTGCAGCCGCTGACCGCAACCACGGCAACCATGGCAATAATCATCTTCCGCATGGAGTCATCCTCACTTTTGTCCTCACTTTAATAAGCTCCAGCCGCCATTTAGCATGAAAGTACGGCCTTTGCCCGCACGATTTCATTGTTGATTAAGATAGTCTTTTTCGGGGCGTGCGCCGTTCGATGCTACCACGAACCCGGAAATCTCCAAGGACGCATCGAGCGTGCCGTTGGGACGCACGTTCCAGACGATCCTGTCATAGTCGGTCTCGCCGGATCGACGGCAAGGCATCTGGCGACGGCATGTTGGGCCTGGCCCTGCAGGTCGGTGACCGCGAACGGGCACGGCCGAGCACTCGGGCAGTGGTTTCAAAGCGATCAAGCAGAGGCGAGTTCGATTCAGATCAGTTGGGACGCGGCGGTCAGGACGATCGCGGCCATAAGCGCGACGGCGGCGAAGCGGAGGGGCGAAGCACGAGGCGCGGGCGCTGCGGACGCGTCGGGATCCTGAAAACCGCCCATCGAGACGCGAGCGGCCTGTTCCAGTCTGTTCAAGTCGGCAGCCGTCAAGGCCCATTCCCTTCATTTTGTGCCAAACTCAATCCGGTGGATCGGCACGTTCGGACAGGATCGGACTTTATGGTGAACAGTCGGTTAAAGATGGCGATGCGCAGCAAGCCTTCGCGCGCAGACCGCCGCTCGTTAATCCGTCTCGAAATTGCCGTGAGGAACGACAAGGCGGTATTCGAGGCGGTTCCCGGTGATCTCAAGTGTCGCCGTTCCATTCAATGAAGTGGGCACGACGCGTTCGAGCGCGACGCTGCCAAAACGCTTCTCACTGCGCTGATTGTCGTTGGCTCCGATCACTTCGGCCCATGTCAGCGACAGCGCAGGCTCGCCAGCGGAAGCTGCCGTCAGATCGGCCGTCACCTCGACGAAACCGTCGCTGCGCGACAGCGCGCCATAGCTGACCGAATTGACGGCGAGCTCATGCATGGCCAAGCCGATGTGCAAGGCGGCATTGGGGTTGAGATATGGATTTGCGCCGCGGAAGCGTAGGCTGTGCAAGGGATCCGCGCCGTACCTGCCGACCTGACCGGAAACCAGCTCGCGCAGCGCCGCTCCCCGCCAGTTGGATGACGTAACCAAATCCTGCGAGGAGGCCAGCGACTGCAATCGGCCCCGGAAGCGCGTCAGGAAATCGTCAATGCTGCCGGAATAACGGCCCGTCTGGGTGGCGATGCTCTGGATGATGGCCAAAAGGTTCTTGGAGCGATGACTGACTTCGCGCAGCAGCGCCTTCAACGTCTGCTCCCGGCGTTTCTGCTCGGTTGTTTCGACCATGGTGGTCACGACGCCCTGCACCGCGCCGGTCTCGCTGCGGTCGGCGTCTATCCACACCTGAAACCAGCGGGCGCCGTCATCGGCCGGCACGCTGAGTTCAAGATGTTGAGGATTGCCGGATGCGATGACGTCGTGCTTGGCGGCGCCGATACGCTCCGCCTGCGCCGGCGGCAAGATGCCGTTGTTGTCGGAGGCATCGGAAGTCCAGGGCGCGCGCATGTTGCGCGCCCACACCGTCTTCATCTCGCGATCCTGGTACAGGACGGAAATCCCGGCATTGTGCAGTGCATGGAGAAGGGCCCGGCCAAGCTGCATCCCGCTTTCGGCAGGATGCAAAGCGATGATCTCATCACTCTGGCCGCGGTCTTTCATTTTTCCGACTCTGGAACGCATCGGTCAATTTGCTCAACCCATGTCGGGCTGAACGGTTCGCGGAAAAATGGGTTCCAAAAGGAGGAGCTTCGTATCAAGCCTTAAAAAGCGGTCCGCCGAGCGGCATCCCGTTGGAGGACACTGCCCGGCGGTGGCTGGAAACCGTTTGAGGGGTGCGGCTTCCAGTGTTCGCTTGAATGGCCGCTTGGCATTCACGCTCGTCTGATCAGGCCGGCAATAAGCGATATGATCAGGAAGGCGAGAAAGATGAAGAACAATATCTGCGCTATGCCGGCCGAGGTGCCAGCGATACCGCCGAAACCAAGCGCACCGGCGATGATCGCCACGACGAGAAATACGAGCGCCCAGTAAAGCATGATCGATCTCCTTCCAATGCTGCGGTGAAAACGTGATTCGCCTCCGTTTGTTCCACCATTTTCCGAAAAAGACGATGCTGAAAATCTTCAGGGCCCGAATTGCCGCGGTGTGTGGAAAGGTCCAGTTGGTTGCCCCAGTTGGTTGCCAGTGAGTTGAGCCGGCGTCACGCCCCATCTGATCCAAGGGAGTGGCTATCCCGGCGGCCGCAGTTCGGCCGCCGGCTGTTTCATGCCGCGGCTTTCGCGTGCCGGTCAAAGAACAGGGCCTGGCTGATAAGAGCCTTGACCATGTCCGGATTGAACGGCTTGGTAACCAGGAAAGCCGGTTCCGGCCGCTCGCCGGTGAGCAGGCGCTCGGGAAAGGCGGTGATGAAGATCACCGGTACCGAGGTCGACGACAGGATCTCATTCACGGCCGCTATGCCCGAACTTCCGTCGGCAAGCTGGATATCGGCAAGCACCATCTTTGGCCGCGCCTTGCCGAACATCGCCACCGCCTCGGCGTGGGTGCGCGCCGTTCCGACGACGCGGTGGCCGAGGCTTTCGACCATTTCCTCGATATCCATGGCGATCAGCGGCTCATCCTCGATGATCAGCACGTCGGTTGCCACCTGACGGGAGATCTCGTTGCTCGCCTGCGCGAGGAGTTCGGAGAATTCCTGTTCGTCGACGTCGAGAATCTCCGCCGCCTCGTCTTCGCTGAAGCCTTCGACCGCCACCAGCAGAAAGGCTTGGCGGGGGCGAGGCGCAATTGCATTCAGATTGGCCGCGGCACGCTGTTCCCATGCCGACTGGGCATGCTCCTGCGGAACGCGAATGGCCACTGAGGTGAAGAGCTTGGCAAAGACCTTGTAGAGCGCGATGCGGTCGTTCGATGCGTCCGGAAAGATGTCGACATCGGCAATGATGGCCTCGAGCATTGCGGCGACCAGCGCGTCGCCGCTCTCTTGCGATCCGGATACGGCGCGCGAGAAGCGGCGCAGGAACGGCAGGTGCGGAGCGATGGTTGCTGATAGGCTCATAGTGGACGTCTCCCTCATATGACGTGATTGCATGCCTAGCAATTGAAACGCTGGCTCCTTGAAAAAGGTTCCAATCGTGCGGAACTAATATGTGAGGCTGGCGTTTAAAGGCGGGTTGGGCAACCAGACGAGGCTGTGTGTTGAAGGGCGGCTTAAGGCTGGGACAAAAGGGCGAAATGAAGAACATGACGAAAGCTACCATGGGTGGCGTTGGCAACGGGCGCCGGGCTGCTTCCCGCGACCCGCTTGGGCCGAACTCGGAAATCGGCCGCAAACTCAAACAATACTATGACGAGCTGGTCTCCGACAATGTGCCGGATCGCTTCGCCCAACTGCTCAGCCAGTTGGAAAAGGCCGAACCTGTACAAAAGAAGGACTGAGGCATGGCGGCCGTCTCCCAGGGCTTCAAGACCGACTTGCTCGGCTCGATCCCGAGCCTGCGGGCTTTTGCCGTGTCGCTGACGCAAAACGCCGACAAGGCCGACGACCTGGTGCAGGAAACATTGGTCAAGGCCTGGGACAAGCATGAAAGCTTCCAGCCCGGCACCAACCTGAAGGCATGGCTGTTCACGATCTTGCGCAACGAATTCTATTCGCAGATGCGCAAGCGCGGCCGCGAGGTGCAGGACAGTGATGGCGTCATGACGGCCAGGCTTGCCGTTCACCCGGCCCAGCACGGCCAGCTTGACCTCGAAGACTTTCGCGGCGCGCTCGAGTTGCTGCCAGAAGACCAGCGCGAAGCCATTATCCTCATCGGCGCGTCGGGCTTCTCCTACGAGGAAGCGGCCGAGATCTGCGGCTGCGCCGTCGGAACGATCAAGAGCCGCGTCAGCCGCGCCCGCACACGGCTGCAGGAAATCCTGAAGATCTCCGGTGAAGACGAGTATGGCCCGGACGCAATTTCGGCTCAGGTAACCGGGTCGACGGCTGCGTGAAGCGCGGCGTGTTCGAACCGCTCCGCGCCTCAGCGAAGAGGCGTGCGCCTGCAGGCCGTTACCACTGCCTCGACGAGATCGTCTCCCGAATAGGGCTTGGTGACCAGCCTGACGCCGGGAAAGGATTTCTTGATCTCGTCGGTATCTGAATAGCCCGAGGCGAAGACGAACGGGATGCCCGCTTCACGCAGCCGCGAAGCAAATTGGAGCGTCGAAACGCCGCTCAGCATGAGGTCGACGATGGCCACATCGAATTGCGCGGCAACGTCTTGCTGTTCGATCTCAGTCAGATCACGGGCGATGACCACATCGAGCGCGCCGTAGTCGCGGCAAAGCTGCTCGATATCCATGGCAATCAGGAACTCATCTTCCAGGATAAGAATCCGCAAACCGTCAAGCGATGGGCGCACGCAGCAATATCTCCTTAAATTCGTCTCTATCGTGAAACGGGGGAAGTCATGATCGTTATTTGGCATGCTGTCATTTAAAAAAGACGTGCCGGCGCGGATGCGTCGGCGTCGGCCCATGCAAGGCATTTGCAACGCGCGCTGCTGGAGATAGGGTTAGAAGAGGTTCGTGCCGGAACCTTGGGGTCTGTCGGGCGTTTCGACCGAGCAAAAGCATGGAGAGTGAAGCAATGGCGACTGCCGCAGGAAAGGCCGCGAACGAAGCCCGCACGAATTCCGATATTGAGGCCGACATCGCACAATTGAAGGCCGACATCGACCAACTTACCAAGCTGTTGGCCAAAACTGGCGAACATGGCTACGGGGCAGCACGGCGAGCCGCCGCCGAAAGCGTCGAGCAGTTGCGAACCCAGGGCGAGGCAGCCTTCGACAGCCTGCGCAGCAACGCCAGGGACATCGAGGCGCAGATGATAGCGCATATGCGCGAAAAACCGGTGACTTCGCTGGCGATCGCCGCAGGCGTCGGATTCCTCTTCGCTCTTCTCGCGCGCCGTTAGTTCTGCACGCATGGGAATGCTTGCATCGCTGATCTCGGGCCTTGCCTCGGGCGAAACCATTGCGGCGGTGCAACGCGCACGCGTCGCTGCGATTGTCTATTCGGTCGCAGCGCTCGCGGCGCTGTGCGGCCTCGGCTTCCTCGTCGGGGCGGCCTATATCTGGACGGCGGCCCGCTATGGGCCGATGGCAGCTTCCCTGAGCTTCGGGATCGGCTTTCTGGCAATCGCCGGTCTCATCCTGCTCGTCTACCGGATGTCGGCCGGCTCGCGCGCTAGGCGCCGGGCGAAGCGACGCAACGCCGACATGAAGGCTATCGGCATCACTGCGGTACTCGCCGTGCTGCCGGCGCTGCTCAAGGGCAAAGGTGGCCCGGGGAAGGCCGGACTGGGCGCGATTCTCGGCCCGGCGATAGCACTCGCCGCCTACGCTATCTACCGCGAGAACGTGAAGCGCGGCTCCGATGATCCGGATACCGGCAAACGGGAATAGTTCGGAGGGATAGTTCGGGGCAAACGATTCTGGCGCCGGTCGCAAAATGCTGGCGTCACAAATCTTCGAGCGGAATCGATATTTCGGCGACCACGCCTTCCGGCCGGAATTCATGGGTCACCTCGCTGGAAATGACCTTGGCCAGGCTGCGGCGGATCAGGATCGAGCCGAAGCCATGGCGTTCGGGCGGCGCAACCCGTGGGCCGCCGCTTTCACGCCAGGCCAGCAACAGACGCCGTGCGCCCTTCCTGCCTTGTACCCTCCAATCGAGATCGACCTTTCCGGAGGAAACCGAGAGCGACCCGTATTGCAGTGCGTTGCTAGCCAGTTCATGCAGGATCAGCCCGAGCCCGACTGCCTGGTCGGGTGACAGCAGGACATCGGCGCCGGAGATCGCCATGCGCGATTGTCCGGCGGCTTGGAACGGCTTTAGCTCGATCTCCACCAGCTCGCGGATGCCGATACCGCGCCACTCGCGGTCCGACAGCAGGCTGTGCGCAACGCCCAGTGCCTGCAGCCTGGCGCTGAAGGCTTCGAGGAATTCGCTTGGCTGGCGGGCATGGCGAACGGTCTGCGTCGCCAGCGCCTGTACGGTTGCCAAAGTGTTCTTGACGCGGTGATTGAGCTCGCGCAGCAACAGCCGTTGACGTTCGTCGCCAAGTTTGCGTTCGGTAATGTCGTAGTTGACGCCGAAGATCAGCGTTGGCTTGCCCTCGCCGTCGCGCTCTATGACGCGGCCGCGCGTTGCGATCCATCGCGGCGGATCGAGGCCTTTGACACGGTATTCGCCAAAATAATCGTCGCTGCCGGTCAGCGCGTCGCGAAAGCGTGTTTCGGTCTGGTGAACGTCGCGCGGGTCGATGGCGGTCAGGATGTCGCGCGCCCTCAGCCTGTTCGACTTCGGCAGGTTGAACAATTCGGACAGCAGGACATCGCAGTCGATCATATCGCTGCGGATATCCCATGCCCAGCTGGCAAGCGAAGCCGCGTCGAGCGCGATAGCGCGCCGCTTTTCCTCTCGAACCAGTGCTGCCTTGGCAATCGCCGCACTGCGGGTTGCATCCTTCAGCGTGAACAGGCTGGCGGCAAGGCCGGCCAGCGCCGACAGCTGGTCGAGCTGGACAGAGGAGGGACGTGCGTGCGGCTTCCGGTCGAGCACGCACAGCGTGCCGATCAGCGCGCCGTCGATTACGATGGGCACGCCTGCGTAAAAGCGGATATGATGCTCGCCGGTGACCAGCGGATTGGCTTTGAACCGCGGATCCGCCGCCGCGTCGGCCACCACCATCGGCACGTTGCCGGCTGCGATGGTATAGGCGCAGAACGATGTCTCGGTTGCGGTTTCGGTCTCGTCGAGGCCGATACAGGACTTGAACCACTGCCGCTCGGCATCGACCAGCGTGATCAGTGCGACAGACGTTTGCATAGCCGAAGCGGCAAGACCGCCGATACGATCGAAATCAGGGTCGGCAGCCCCGTCCAGCGTGTCGAGGCCGTGCAGCACGGCAAGGCGGTCCGCAGCGCCCACCACACGGCGAATATCGGCCGGCAGGCCCGGCGTGTTCTGGCTATTGTCGTCCACTATGCCCCCGGTGGCCGGCTCCGCTGATTGGTCAGACCAACCGGCCCGTCTGCTGCCTTGCAGAGCCGGAACTTTCGCGGCGGGGGACCGTTACCAGCCAACGCCCCGCCAGTTACGCCTGCCGGCGCCAAATATGGAGCCAGACAATGCCAAAAACCATTCCTGAAAACAAAGCCCGTCAAGGGCGGCGGGGTCGGCATGTCCTTCGTATCCTGATCGCCGCGCTGTTGCTGACTTTTATCGCCTGGGGCGTCGCCGAAATCTACGGCTGGATGATCGAGACGCCGAAGACCGAACAGGGCAACACGCCCAGCGGCTAGGTTCTCTCCATCGCTCGCGCCAGTTTGCATCACGCAACCCCACATCACGCATCCCACGTCAGGCAACCTTTGCCTCGACAGCGCGCGCCGGGACGAGAACATTCAACGCGCGCGGATGGATTTCGATGGTCGTCTCGCGATCGAGCTTTACCAGTTCGCCGTCCATGACGGCCTGAACTTTCCTGTTCGTCGAATGGATTTTCAAAACGGCGCGGTTTGCCTGATGGATTTCGACATGCTCGTTGCCGCGCCATTTCCCACGGGCGACGTCAAAGAGGAACCTGATCAACTCGCCGCGCCGCCTTGCCACGGTGACATAGATGCCCAGCACGCCGCCTGCCGGATTATCGGCATAGGGCAGGTGGCCCTCGCCGAACAGATTGTTGGTGATGCCGATGCCGGTGATCCGCGTTCTGATCTCGGCCTCACCGACCGTCAGCGTTACGTTCATGGCCGGCGGGTTGTTGATCGTTGCCCAAGCGGCCCGCACCGAGGCACGCATCTTCCCCAGCCGCGAGCCGAATTCCATCTTCTGTCGCAGTTGCACCATCCTGGCGTGCATGCCGATCGAGAATTGATGTACGAAAGGCCGGCCGTTGGCTGTTGCAATGTCAATTGCCATCACCTCGCCGTCGGCAAACGATTTCAGTGCCGCATCAAGGGTCTGCGGAATGCCGAGGCCGCGCGCAAAAAGATTCATTGTGCCAGCCGGCAGAATTGCAAGCGCCTTCTCCCCATTCATCAAACGGGCTGCCGCGGCCGAGATGGTGCCGTCGCCGCCGCCCGCCAGCACGACGTCGATGCCGCGCCTGGAAGCTATGTCGTCCAGCGTGGCGACGATATCCTTGCCGGCGGCGATGTCGATATCGATCGAGTGACCAGCAGTCTCAAGCGTACCGCGGATCCGGCCGGCGAAGGCCTCAAGATCGATGGTGCGCAGGGTGCCGCCGTCCTTGTTCAGCACCGCTGCAAACCGCATGGCCGCTCCATTTTTCCAACACCTATCCGGCCGGGACGGGGTCCCAGCCGGGAGTGGAACGGGGCGGCCGAGAAAATGTTCCTTTCGACCAGCGTGGCGAATCCGAGAACCTTCGACATGGCACCGGGTGCGCCACGGCTTTTTTCGGAACAACAGTGTGGTCACAACGTTGTGAACATGCAGAAGACGCTGCGCCCGCAGCGACGCTATGCGGGTACGGCGTGCACGAAATCACCGACGAGGAGACACTAAGATGATCCGCACCCTTTTAACCACGACAGCAGTCGCAACATTGATTGCGACGGGTGCATTTGCGCAATCGGCGACGACCCCGGCGCCGGCGCAAGCACCCGCCGTAGAGAATTCCGCTCCAGCCGCTCCGGTGCAACGCGCCGAGGGCAGTCTTGTCACCAATATCATCGGCGAGTCGGTTTATAACGGCACCGGCGACAATGCAGAGAATATCGGCAAGGTCACCGATGTCGTCTTCGACGAACGCGGCCAGGTAAAATCCATCGTCATCGGCGTCGGCGGGTTCCTCGGCATTGGGACCAAGAACGTCGCCTTCGACTTCAGCAAGATGCAATGGGCCGAAAGAAATGGCGATCGCTGGCTGATAGCGCAAACGACGAAGGATGAGCTGACGGCTCATCCGGATTTCGACCGCAAGCCCTATGATCCGGCGCCTGCGGCGACAGACACCACGGCTACGGCTCCTGCCGCTCCGTCGACCTCCACCGATACGGCGCAGAACGCCCCGGCGGCGCCGGCCGGTAACAACCCCGCTCCGGTCGTGAAGCGTGCGGAAGGCAATCTTGCCACCAATATCATCGGCGAGACCGTCTACAACGGTACCGGCGACGACGCCCAGAACATCGGCGACGTAAACGACATCGTCATCAACAAGGAAGCCAAGGCGCAATCGCTGGTCATCGGTGTCGGCGGCTTCCTCGGCATAGGTGAAAAGAACGTCGCCTATGATTTCGACAAGGCGCAGTGGGCCGAGAGGAACGGCGATCGCTGGCTGGTTGCCCAAACCACCAAGGAAGAGCTGACGGCGCAGCCGGATTTCGACCGCAAGCCCTATGATCCGGCCCCGGCGACCACAGCGTCGAACGATGCCGCGGCTAATGCGCCAGCCGTCGTCACGCCTACTGTGACGGCCAGCAACACTGCCACGACCGATAACACTGCGACGTCCAACAACACTGATCAGGCCAGTAAGACGGCTCAAAATGCCCCAGCGCCCGCAACGACGGCAGACCAGACCAAGACCGGGTCGATCGACAAGTCGACACTGACTGAAATGCCGATAGGCGAAATCCGGGCCGAGGATCTGGTTGGAACAACCGTTTACGGCGCCAACGATGTCAACGTCGGCGAGATCGGCGATATCGTGCTGGGCGGCGACAAGAAGGTCGACGCAGTCATCATCGACGTCGGCGGCTTCCTTGGCATCGGCGAGAAGGAGGTGGCGGTCGGCATGGACGACCTGAAATTCATGACCGACAAGAACGGCAAGCGCTATCTCTACACGAACTTCACCAAGGAGCAGCTTGAGGCGCAGGCCCCCTATGACAAGGCCAGCTATGCGCAAAATCGCGAGAAACAGCGCATGATCATGCGCTAAGCTGCATCTCAGTCGACAGGTAAGCCCGCGCCGGCAACGGCGCGGGCTTTCTCATGTCGACGCAAAAGGCAGGCCCGCGACATGGCCGGTAACGCCGTCATGCGTCAATTCGGCGAGCGCCAGCGACTGGTCGAGATGCTCGGCCCGCCAGGCAAGGAGCTTTTCGGCAAGTTCCAGCCGCGCCGGCAGATAGGCTGGGTCGTCCGCGACGCTGGTCACCTCGCCGGCGTCTTTCTCGAGGTCGAAGAGCAAGGGCGGCAGGCCACCGCCGAAATGCACATATTTGTACTTTTCCGTACGGATGACGGCGAGATTGCACTGGCGTTGACCGATGCCAAAATACCGTTCGGCATCACCATCCGCGATCGAGCGGAAATCGAACTCCCAATGGGCCGCGTCGCGCCAGGCGTCCCGCTCCGTCGCGTCCAGGAAAGGCGCCAGCGAGCGGCCGTCGAGATGCGGCAGCACTTCGCCGCCAGTGAGCTCGAGCAAGGTCGGCGCCAAATCCACCGCCTCGGTGAAGCGGTCGACGCTGCTGCCGACAGCCTTGCGGCGGCGCGGATCGCGAATGATCAGCGGAATATGGAAGCTGCCGTCGAAGAAGCCGCCCTTGCCCAGCATGAAATGGTCGCCCATCATCTCGGCGTGGTCGGAGGTCAGCACGATGACGGTGTCGTCCCATGCATCGGCCGCCTTGACTGCTTGCCAGACCCGGCCAAGCTGCGCATCGCTCTCCGAGATCATGCCGTAATAAAGCGCCCGGATGCGGCGAAAATTATCGTCGCCCCAGTCGCGCACCTTGCCCTCCGAGCCGGGCCGGAATTTCGACCGTTCCTGCCGGTCAAGTTCATAGGCGAGATAAGGGTGGCTTGCTGCTTCGGCCTGCCAGCTTTCGGCGCGGTCAAAAGCTGGACCGATGGCCAGATCGTACATGGCGTTGTAAGGCGCCGGCACGATGAAGGGTGGGTGAGGACTGATGAAGGAAAGGTGCGCGAACCACGGCGCATCGCGCTCCTGTTCGCCGAGCCAGCGGATAAATTCGCCGGCCAGGAAGGCCGACGGCGTCTCGTCTTTCGAATAGATTGGCGGGGCGTTGCTGACCCCGCCGTCGTTTTCCCGGATTTCGCCCGTCGGGCGGT
Source organism: Mesorhizobium sp. M0563 (assembly GCF_040321065.1). Lineage (NCBI taxonomy): Bacteria > Pseudomonadati > Pseudomonadota > Alphaproteobacteria > Hyphomicrobiales > Phyllobacteriaceae > Mesorhizobium > Mesorhizobium sp. M0563. The sequence continues at coordinate 40,067 of NZ_JAMYQV010000010.1, read as the reverse complement.
GGATGTCGGGGGAGCCGGCGCCGGCATCGACGCCGCGCGCCTTGAGCCATGACAGCCAGGGCTTCTGGTGCTCGGGCAGAAGCTGGCGTACGGTGAAGCCGGGCAGCACGCCTTCATAGCTCTTCAGCTGCGGGTCGCCAGGCGCCAGCGTACGCGGATCGCCTGCCATATCAGTATAGCCGAACAGCGTCGGATCATAGCCGAGGGCGCGCGCCCGGAGCGCTATGTTGCCGTGGCGGGCGTCGAGCGGTGTGCCATTGCGGCAGACACGATTGTTCATCTGGTAGAGGCCGGTGTAGAGGCAGGCGCGTGCCGGCGAGCAAGGTGCGGCGCCGCCATAGTGCTTCTTGAACAGAACGCCCTCGGCAGCCAGCGCGTCGGCATTCGGCGTTCTTACCACCTTGTGGCCAGCAGCCGACAGGCAGTCGCCGCGCCACTGGTCGCAGGTGATCAGGAGAATGTTGGGGCGTTTTCCAATCAACCGCTATATCCTCATGCCGGCTACGTCGCTCATGGAGCGCAATTTCGGCGAATATGCAAGCCGGTCCAGTTTGCCGAATGGTGAACAAAACCTGCTTGATCGTTCACTTTAACAGCACAGTCCATTCTGTGTTTGCCATCTTTGCGGCCAGGAGCCGGATCCTCATATTTGCGTGGACAGCGGCAAGGGCCGCACCAGTACAAGGGAAGGAGCAGAAACATGCTCGACCAGGTCAAGGGCCTGCATCACGTCACCTCGATGGCCAGCGACGCGCGCCAGAACAATGAATTCTTCACCGGGACGCTCGGCCTGCGGCGGGTCAAGAAAACCGTCAATTTCGACGCGCCCGACGTCTACCACCTCTATTACGGCGACGAGGTCGGCATGCCCGGCTCGGTGATGACCTATTTCCCCTTCCCCAACATCGGCAAGGGCCGCCATGGAGTCGGCGAAGTCGGCACAACCACTTACTCGGTGCCCGAGGGCACGCTCGGCTATTGGGAGAAACGGTTTGCCGAGCAAGGTGTCACAGGGCTTTCTCGCGAGGAGACGTTCGGCGAGAAGCGTCTTGCCTTCGCCGGTCCCGACGGCGACGGTTTTGCGCTGGTCGAGGACAGAGCGGACAGCCGAGCGCCCTGGGCCAAGGGTGGCATTCCCACTGACGAGGCGATCCGCGGCTTTCACTCAGTGTCGCTCAGGCTGAAAGATAGTGGCGCCACCGAAGAGCTGCTGAAATTCATGGGTTATGAGGAGGTCGACAAGTCCGGCAATGTCAGGCGGCTAACGGTGAAGAACGGCAACGGCGCCGATGTCGTCGATATCGAATCGCTGCCAGGGGCCGGCTTCGCCAATCTCGGCGCCGGCTCGGTCCACCATGTCGCCTTCGCCGTCGAGAACCGCGCCAAGCAGCTCGAAGTGCGCAAGGCGCTGCTCGATACCGGTTATCAGGTGACGCCGGTAATCGACCGCGACTATTTCTGGGCGATCTACTTCCGCACACCGGGCGGCGTGCTGTTCGAAGTCGCTACCAACGAGCCCGGCTTCGACCGCGACGAGGACACCGCCCATCTTGGTGAGGCGCTGAAGCTGCCGTCACAACACCAGCATTTGCGGCCCTATCTCGAGCAGCATCTGCAGAAACTGGAAGACTGAGGGCAACGTCGTGAGTAAGGATTCGTATATTCACAAGGTGCTGCCCGGTTCGCCTGATGGACCGCTGCTCTTCGTCTTCCATGGCACCGGCGGCGACGAGGCCCAGCTTCTGTCGCTTGGACGCGATCTTGTGCCGCAAGCGACGATCGTCGCTCCGCGCGGCGATGTTTCGGAACAAGACGCTGCACGCTTCTTTCGCCGCGCCGGCGAGGGCGTCTACGACATGGGCGACCTTACGCGAGCGACAGAGAAGATGGCCGGCTTCGTCAAGGCACATGTCGAGGCGGCAAAGCCATCTTCGGTGCTCGGCCTCGGTTACTCCAACGGCGCCAACATCCTGGCCTCGGTGCTGTTTGCCGAGCCGTCGCTGTTCGACGCAACGGTGCTGATGCATCCGCTGATCCCGTTCGAGCCGGAGGTCAAGGGCAGCCTTGGCGGCAGTCACATCCTAGTCACCGCCGGCAGGCGGGACCCGATCTGTCCGCCTAATTTGACGGTGCGGCTCGAAGCCTATTTGCGCGCCGATGGCGCCGATGTCACAGTCGAGTGGCATGACGGCGGCCATGAGGTGCGGCCGAGCGAGATCGAGGCGGCGCGGCGGTTGTTCGCCGTGGCGCCGGACGAAAGGACCGCAAGCCATGTCTGACCTATTGCCGGAGATCGAACTGGAGGACCGCGGCTCGAAGGGCCGCTATCTCCTGCGTGGGCCGGGCGGCGCCGAGGCGGAGATGACTTTCACCAAGATCGGCGAGCACCAGATCATCATCGACCATACCGAAGTGCCGGATGCATTTCGCGGCCAGGGCGCGGGGCTTCGCCTGGTCACCCGTGCCGTCGAGGATGCGCGTGCGGCGGGCAAAACGATCATCCCGCTTTGCCCGTTCGCCAATGCCCAGTTCCGTCGCCATCCGGAATGGGCGGACGTGCTGAAGCGGTAAGAGACAGCCATCGATGAATGACAGGAGAAAGGGTGCGCGGCTTTACCGCGGGCCTCTTCGGCCATTGGAGGCGTACAAACACAGCGGCAACATGCGGGATTTGCGAAGAGCGCCCGTCTTGCCTAAGTATTGCCAACAAACCGGCTCGCCGTCTGCGGCCCGACCACTTCAACCGAATGGCCCTCCATGACCGAATCCGATCTCGTTCCCGTCTTCGACGGCCACAACGATACGCTGCTCAGGCTTTACCAGTCGAAGGATGCGGACGTCGAAAAGCTGTTCGTCGAGGGGACGCCGGGTGGCCATATCGACCTGCCGCGCGCGAAGAAAGGCGGATTTGCCGGCGGCATGTTCGCGATCTTCCCGCCGCCTGTCGAGAAATCCAAACGCGGCTCGGTGCCGCTGGCGCCGAGTGACAGCGAGCCCTTGCCGCCCGAGGTTCCGCGCGCCGATGCGCTCAACTCCACCATGGCGATGGCCTCGATCCTGTTCAGGCTAGAGCGGGCTTCGGCGCTCACCGTTTGCCGCAGCGCCGGCGACGTGAGGAAGGCGATGGCGCAAGGCTCGATCGCGGCGGTGTTCCATATCGAAGGGGTCGAGGCGATCGATCCTGAGCTCACCCTGCTTGACGTCCTCCACGCAGCCGGCCTGCGTTCGCTCGGTATCGTCTGGAGCCGTCCCAATGCCTTCGGCCACGGCGTGCCGTTCCGTTTTCCGTCGTCGCCCGATACAGGGCCAGGGCTGACCGATGCCGGCAAGGCGCTGGTGAAAGCCTGCAACCAGCTGAAGATCATGATCGATCTTTCGCATCTCAACGAAAAAGGTTTTCGCGACGTCGTCGAAATCAGCGATGCACCGCTGGTCGCGACCCACTCCAACGTGCACGCGATTTGCGGCCATTCGCGCAACCTCACCGAATGGCAGCTCGGCGCAATCCGCGACTCGGGCGGCATGGTCGGGCTGAACTTCGCCACCGGGTTCCTGCGTGAGGACGGCAGGATGAACGCCGATACCAGCCTCGACATCATGGTGCGCCATGTCGATTCGCTGCTGCAGGCGCTGGGCGAAGACGGCGTTGGCCTCGGCTCGGATTTCGACGGCGCCATGATTCCTGCCGTGATCGGCGACGTTGCCGGCCTGCCGAAGCTGCTCGACGCGTTCGCAGCACGCGGCTTCGGGCGCGCGTTGATCGAGAAGATCGCCTATCGCAATTGGCTCAGTATGCTGGAAAAGACCATCGGCTAGGGCACCCAAAAATACGCTCCGCTCCGGTTCTCGGAACCCACAATTTTCGACTCGGCCTGACCTGAATCTCAACACGCCCCAGGGCGAGTTATTCAAAACCTATGCGTTTAAGCCAGTCCTGGCCAATGCCGCGATCGCGGATGATCGGCAGCGGATCGGTCGAGTCCAGCCTCGCACAAATGCGGTAGACCTCCAGCGTTTCAGCGCTCATCTCGCCGCGTTTGTAGAAGAACATGGCCGCGGCATAGCGGGTGCGGCCCGACCATTTTTCGCCGAGCGGCGTGTTGACCAGCTGCCACTGTTCGGCGGCTTCGGCGTCATCCTCATGACGTTCGGCTTCGTCGGACATGCTCAGAAATCCGCGGGCGGATTGGCGGTGCGGCGGTCGAGCCTGACGAACGGCCGCGCCACGATTTTGGCCCGCTTCATCAGCTTCTGGTACTGCAGCTCGCGCATGGCGTAGATCTCGACCCAAGGTCCGCTGCAGGCGGACTCGGCGGCGCTGATCTGGTCCGCGTGCCGGGATCGTTGCCTTTCGCCGACGGCGCCTTCCGACGTCGTTTTCTCCAAGGATGCAATCTCGACGAGAACATTCGAATATGGGCAGCCATGCAGAAGGTGCTTGACAGTGGCAAACACCGTCCCACTGATCTTCGCGGCCGAAGCCGGTCGGCTGGCCGGCGATGCTGGAGACCGTTACCCGATGAAGACAACAGAGGCGCGCGAAGCCCTCCTCGAACCGGCGCGAAAAAGCGATTCCGATAAGCGCGGCCGCAAAGCGTCGAAAGAGACGAGGCAGGTTCAACTGATCGAAGCGACTATCGATTCATTGGCCAAGCGCGGCTATTCGGAAACGACTATGGCCGACGTCGCCGACGGCGCCGGCCTGTCGCGCGGCATCGTCAATTTCCATTTCGAGAGCAAGGAGAAGCTGCTTGTCGCCACTTTGCAATACATGCATGACGAATATTCGGCGCATTGGCGTAGCGCCTTGCAAAGGGCCGGCGATGATCCCGCCCGCCAGCTGCAGGCATTGGTGGCGGCCGATTTCGACCGCTCGATCTGCAACAAGCGGAAGCTGGCTGCCTGGTGTGCCTTCTGGGGCGAGGCCAAATCGCGACCGAAATATCAGGCGCTGAGCAGCGCACGCGATGCCGTCTACCAGAACATCTTCATCGATCTTTGCGCGGCGCTTAAGCAGAGCGGCTTCTATGCCTATGAGCCGCAAGTCATGGCGCTGGCGCTCAGCGCCATGCTGGATGGTCTGTGGCTGCATTTGATGATGGGCACCGAGGACGCCACACGCGAGACGGCGCTGCAGGCCGCGAACGAGTTCCTGTCTGCGGCATTCCCCAAGCACTATCCGAACTCCGCAGCCCGCGATGCCAGGCCGGCGTGAACCATCAAAAAGAGGGTGGACCCAGCAATGAAGACAATGATCCGGCCCCTGACATTCGAGAAGATCAAGGCCGGCTAATGAAGTTCAAGATCGAACGAGCCGATGTGGCCATCGTCGGCGCCGGCTTCACCGGCCTGTCGGCCGCGCGTGAATTGAACCACGCCGGCATTGATGTCGTGCTGCTCGAAGCCCGCGACCGAGTCGGCGGCCGCGTCGAAGCCGTGCAGAACGGGCTCGGCGAGCGGATCGACAGCGGCGGCCAGTTCCTGTGCGAAGACATGCCGGAATTAATGGCGCTGGTACGAGCGCGCGGCAAGACATTGGTCGAGACCCATGTCGCAGGCGAATTCGTCACGCAGCCGCGAATGGGCGAGGCGCAAGCCGGGCGCACTTACGGCACCGCGATGCGAATGCGCGAGCGGATGAACGCGATCGCACCGAACGACCCGACCATTGCCGGCTTGACGGTCGCGGCATGGCTCGATCGCCAGGCCGATCCCGACGATGCGAAGGCCGCCTTTCGGTCGATGATCGAGGGCCTGTGGTGCCTGGCAATGGAAAGGCTGCCGCTGTGGTACTTGATCGACAATGATCGCCGCATCACCAATGAGGTGTCGGAGCTGCAGTATTTCGTGGGCGAAACCATGCATTCGCTGGCGGATGATCTTGCGCGGGATCTCGGCGATCGACTGCGGCTGAATACAGCTGTCGAGGCCATTGAGCACGGGCCGGGAGGGGTTCGCGTCGTGTCGCCTGCCGGCGCGATCGAGGCACGAGCGGTACTGGTCGCCGTACCGCCGATGATGGCCTCGAGAGTGGATTTCGTGCCGCCGCTGCCGGCTGTGCTGAAGAGGGCCCTCAGCGTCTGGCAAAGCGGCGCGGTGATCAAGATGCTGGTGCGCTACCCCAAGGCTTTCTGGCGCGACAGGGGCTTGAGCGGCATGGTGATGTGGCGCGACCCGCACGGGCTTTTTGCCTGCGATGCCAGCAGGGACGAGGATCATGCAGCACTTGTCGTCTTCATCGGCGGGCCGCTGGCGCAGCGCTGGCGGGATCTGGACGACGCGGCGTTACGCGCAAAGGTGACGTCAAAGCTGGAACAGGCGCTCGGTATCGAGGCGGCCGGCATTATCGATCTCAGTTATCGCGACTGGACTGGGGATCGCTGGAGCGGCGGCGGTTACAGCGATCTGATCGCCGATGCGACGGCAACTGACGCCGAACGCATTATCCGCGCCGGCGCGTCGCCGATCCATTTCGCCTCGTCGGAGCTGTCGCCGTCATTTCCAGGCTATGTCGAGGGCGCCATCGTCGCCGGCCGCATTGCTGCGCTAAAAATTATTCAATCGGTTATCGCCAGCAGAGCCTCAGGGTCATAAATGAGGCGGATCGAGGTGCCGACCGGGATCGACGCGCATTGCCACGAGCTCGGCCTGCTGGTCCGGCCACTGATCAACATGTGCGTGATGTCGCCACCATTGATCATCACGCGCGGGCAGATCGACGACATGGTGTCGATCCTGCGCGAAGGCATTTCGCGCACGATGAACGATCTGCGCCGCGAGGGTGTCTGGCGGGGATAGGCTATGACGGGCCAGATCATCTGCGTCGACGGTGACATGACCGGATCCGTATGAGTGCGACTGTCGCTGTCGGTGACTGGAAGATCGGTCGGCCTCCGAGGCGCCCTGCAAAAAGGCAAAGCCGTCATTTGCACACTCCTACCTTCGCCGCTAAGCTTCTCTGGCTGGGGTATTCTCCTCAGATCACATTCACCATCCCAAGGACCTCATGACACCCGACACAGCAGCGCGCGAACAGTTCGCCATCGATCTCGCGCGGCGCGCCGGCACGCTCGGCCTGAAATATTTTCGCGACCTCGACAGCCTCGCCATCGAGAGCAAAGGCCATCAGGACATGGTCTCGCAGGCCGACCGCGAGGTCGAGCTGTTCATCCGCGCGGCAATGAAAGCCGCCTACCCGACCGATGGAATTGTCGGCGAGGAGCATGCCTCGGTCACCGGATCGAGCGGGCATGTCTGGGTGATAGATCCGATCGACGGCACCGCAAACTTCGTGCGGGGCATTCCGGCCTGGTGCGTGGTCATCGCCTGCGCCAAGGACGGCGACACTGTCGTGGGTGTCATCCACGAGCCCTCTACGGGCGAAACGTTCCATTGCCGCAAGGGCGGCGGCGCCTTTCTCAACGGCAAGCCGATCAGGGCAAGCGCGGCCACCAGCCTGACCGACGGCTCCCTGGGCACCGGTTTTTCCAACCGCGCCGAAATGCAAAACGTCGCCACGCTCATCGGCTTGCTGTTTTCAAAAGGCGGCGTGTTTTTCCGTAACGCATCCGGCGCGTTGATGCTCGCCTATGCGGCCGCCGGCAGGCTACTCGGCTATGTCGAAGAGCATATGAACGCCTGGGACTGCCTGGCAGGCATGCTGTTGGTGGAAGAAGCCGGCGGCACGATCGTCAAGCCCGACCCAAAGACCGTGTTGGAAAACGGCGCGCTGGTGATTTGCGCCGGCAGCGGCGTGTTCGCCCAGGTCCGCCAGCTCTGCATGCAATCCTTCAAGCTTTGATCAGAACCGGTCCGCGCTCCGGAAAGCCGATGCCGACGCTGTCCCCTGCCTGAAACGGCGCATCGATATTGTGCGATATTGCAAACACCTGGCCGTGCGGTGTGCCGATGATCAGTTCGAGATGGCTACCGACATAGGTGACCTTTTCGAGTCTGCCGGCGATCGTTCGCGGCGTGCCGGCAGGCCCGATCTCGATGCGGCTCGGACGGATCGCCAGCTTCGCCGGGCCGGCCCGGTGGCCACGCGCCGGCAGTTTCAAGGCCAGCGAACCCAGCCGGACGGTGGCTTCATCGCCTTCTACCGAAACCACCTCGCAATCCAGGATATTGGCTTCGCCGATGAAATCGGCGACGAAAGCGTTGGCCGGCGCGTCATAGAGTTCGCGCGGCGTACCGTCCTGTGCGATCACGGCTTTGTTCATGACGATGATACGGTCCGAAACCGCCAGCGCCTCTTCCTGGTCATGCGTGACATAGACCACCGTCAGCCCGAGCTTGGTCTGGATTTCCCTGATTTCCTCGCGCACGTGTCGACGTAGCTTGGCGTCGAGATTTGAGAGCGGCTCGTCGAACAGCAGCACTTGCGGTTCGAGCACCAGCGCCCGCGCCACCGCCACGCGCTGCTGCTGGCCGCCAGACAATTCGCTGGGCAGGCGCGCCTCGAAACCGGTCAGGCCGACCATTTCCAGCCCGGCACGGGCACGCGACGCAGCCTCCTTCTTGTCATGGCCGGAGAAGCGCAAGCCATAGGAGACGTTCTCCATCACCGTCATATGCGGGAACAGCGCATAGGATTGGAAAACCATGGACACGTCGCGGTCGGTAGCGGGCAGGCGCGTGACGTCTTTGCCGCCGATCAGAATGCGGCCGCTGGAAGGCATTTCGAGTCCGGCGATCATGCGCAACGTCGTCGTCTTGCCGCAGCCGGAGGGCCCGAGAAGCGTCACCAGCTTGCCGGCTTCGATCGCAAGCGAGATGTCGTCGACCGCCGCCGTGCTGGCGCCCGGATATGTCTTGGTGACATGGTCGAAGGTCACCGAGGCGGCGTTGCCGCGAATTTCGGCCATCACCCAGCTCCTGCTATCGTCGTCGAGCCGCCTGCCGTTCCGGGCAGGCTGACATTGGTGCGCACGCTCCAGCCGTCGCCCGGCTGGATGCCGCGCCGGCCGATATTGCGGCTGCCGACAACCAGCTGCATCAGGCCGATCACCATCAACATGACGACGATAAGCACCGTCGAATAGGCGATGGCGATGCCGTATTCATTGTTCTCGACACGTCCCACGATGTAGCTGGTCGAAAGATCGTAGCGCGCGCTGACCAGGAAAATGACGGCGCTGATCGCGGTCATGGCGCGCACGAAGGAATAGACGAGCGCCGCCAGCATTGCCGATCTCAGCAAAGGCAGGATGACGCGTCTGAAGGTCTGCCACGAGTTGGCGCCAAGCGTCAGCGAGGATTCATCCAGGCTCCGGTCGATCTGCGACATCGAGGCGACGCCGGCGCGCACGCCCACCGGCATGTTGCGGAAGATGAACGACAATACGAGGATGATGCCGGTCCCGGTCAGTTCGATCGGCGGCACGTTGAAGGCAATGATGTAGCTGACGCCGATTACGGTTCCCGGAATCGCGAACGAGAGCATGGTCGCGAATTCGAAGGCGTTCTTGCCGCGGAAATTCTGGCGGACCAGAAGATAGGCGGTCAGAAGCCCAATTCCTGCCGTCAGCGGCGCCGATATCAGCGCGATCTCCATGGTCGTCCAGAAGGAACTCCATGCCGAGCCCGACCAGTGGATTCCGAATTCGTTCCAGCCGACGGAGAACGCCTTCCGGTAGTGCTCCAGTGTCAGGCCCTGGTCGACCCCCCACAGCTTGACGAAGCTGCCATAGAAGATCACCGCATAGACCAGCACGGTGAATGCCGTCCACAGTCCGGCGATGACATAGAGCGCGTATGTCAGCCCGGCAGGCAAGCGCGGATGGACGCCGGCATCGCCCCTGCCGGTGACCGTGGTGTAAGAGCGCCTGCCGATCCAGAAGCGCTGCGCATAAAAGGCGCCGAGCGTGAAGGCCAGCAGCACCAGCGCCAGGATCGCAGCAAGTGCCGCATCGTTCTGCGCGCCGACGATGGCGAAGAAGATTTCTGTCGACAGCACGTCGTAATTGCCGCTCAGCACCAGCGGATTGCCGAAATCGGCCATGCTCTCGATGAAGCCGAGCAGAAAGGCGTTGGCCAGTCCCGGCCGCATCAGCGGCAGGGATACCGTCCAAAACGTCTGCCAGCGGCTGGCTCGGAGCGTCTGTGAGGCCTCTTCCATGGACGGGCTGACGCCTTCGACGACGCCGATCAGCACCAGGAAGGCGATCGGCGTGAAGGCTAGAACCTGGGCAATGAGCAGGCCGGGAAGTCCATATACCCAGCGTGTCGGCTGGAAGCCGAAGACACTGGCCACGCTCTGCGTCACCGCGCCTGACAGTCCGAACAACAGGATGATGGCAAGGCCGATGACGAAAGCCGGCGTGATGATCGGCAACACGGTCAGGGCGCGCAGCAGCTTGCCATAGCGGAAATCGGTACGGGTCACCACCAGCGCGAACACCAGCCCCAGAAACATGGTCAGCAGGCCGACGAGCACGGCCAGCAGCAGCGAATTCCAGGCCACGCCGCAGCGGCTGCCGCCGGCAAGACAAGCCAGGCTCCACAGCCGCGAACTGAACAGCTTGGCCAGGAACGCGACAGGCGAGTAGCCGCCATCGTCGGTCTGCATGGCATTGGCCAGCATCATCAGGATCGGCATGAAGATGAAGATGGCAACCATGGCGACGACTAAGCCGATCGAACCGACGACGAAGACGTCGCCAGAGACGGCGCCGCGCGCGGCAACACCCAGGGTGAAAAGGAACAGAAAGGCACCGCTGACCAGCAAGGCGCCGTAGCCCATGCCGAATTGGCGGTCGCCAAGTTCGCCGAACATGCTGGTGAGCCAGCCGAACTGCCAGCCGCGCAGCCCGATGGCGAAGCCCTGGAACAACAGCCAGCCAAATCCGGCGGCGCCGACGATGATCAGCAGCCGGCTGAAAAACGGATCGGATTTGGTGCGGCCCCACAGAAGCAGCGGCGCCGCCAGCAGCAGGCCGAGCGGCGCCAGCCACAGTTTCTCGCCCTTGAGCGCCAGAACCAGTGCCGGCGCGAATTCGCTGTCGGACGGGTAGCCGTCGAACAGCCAGGAAAAGCCGAAGAACCCGTCCTCGATGCCGTACCAAGGCAGCACGGCAAACCCCAGCCATCCGACCGCCATCCAAAGGAGGGCGACCGGTTCAATGGGCCAGCGGGTTTCGCGGAAGCGCATCTGCTATTGCGGCAGCGATGCGACCTCCTCGTCCCATTTTTTCAGCAGCCGCTTGCGCTCTTCGCTCGAGCCATACTTCTTGAAGTCATAGTCGATCAGCTTGATGGTGGAGAGGTCGGGCGCCTTGTCGGAGGTTTTTGCCGCCTTGTTCGACGGAACCTGGAACGACCCCGCCTTTTGCGCCATGGACTGGACGTCGGCCTCGAGCGCCCAGTCATAGAATTTTTTCGCAGCCTCCAGATTCCGCGCCCCCTTGATGATCGATTCCGAGCCGATCTCGTAGCCGGTTCCCTCGCAGGGAGTGACCGGAACGATCGGGAAACCTGCGACGACCTGCGACACGGCGTCGTGGATGAAGACGATGCCGATGGTGGTCTCGCCGAGACCGGCGGCCTTGATCGGCGCCGAGCCCGACTTGGTGTACTGGTTAACGTTCTTGTGCAGGGCTTTCATGTATTCGAAACCCTTGTCCTCGCCAAACAGCTGAACGATGGTCGCCAGCATATTGTATGCGGTCCCCGAGGAATTGGGGTTGGCGACCTGGATGTGCCCCTTGTATTCGGGCTTGATCAGATCGGCCCAGCATTTCGGTTCGGGAAGATTGCTCTTGGCCAGCAGATCCTTGTTGTAGCCGAAGCCCAGCGCACCCGAATAGATGCCGACAGTGCGGTGGCCGGATGTTTCCGCCTGCTTGATCGCCCATGGCTGCAACTGGTCGAGCAGCGGCGATTCATATTCCTCGGTCAGGCCCTCCTCGGCTGCCTGCAGATGCGGGTCGCCGGTGCCGCCCCACCAGATGTCTCCCTTTGGGTTGGCGGCCTCAGCGCGCAACTGCGCATAGATTTCGCCAGCGCTCTTGCGGGTCATATTGACGGTGATGCCGGTCTTCTCCTCGAACGCCCGTGCCGTCTGCTGGCACCAGACCTCATCGACGCCGCAATACATGGTCAGGCTTTCGGCGGACGCCGATGCCGACGCGGCGGCGAGGATGCCGGCGCCAAGAATTGCCCATTTTTTCATGTTGAAATTCCTCCCTAAGTTATTTGCCGACTTATGAAACCCAGATACGCGGAAAATTCAAGTTGGAAGGGTGCGGCGGCCTTTGCGTCTTTCGCCGACTTCCCGCTCAACATGTTCGACAGACTGATGCGGATCAATCTTTGCAGTCACCTGGCGGATCGTCCAGCGCTGCTGAACATCCTTATACGATGGCCCGGTCCCAACCGCCATAATGCGCGGCGCTGCGCGTGCCGCGCGGCAGGCTGAGCCCGACCAGCAGCGCTCCGATCGCCAGATTGGCGAGGCTCGCCGCCGCACCGCCGGCGAGGATAAAGGGAGAGAGGGCGATCCAGGCTCCAAGCGCGATGTTCAGAAAGCGGACGGCGCGCGCCACTTCGGCCATCGCCGTAACGGCGACCATTATGACCAGGCAGCCGGTGACATGGTCGCTGAAGTAGAGCGGCGGGCTTGTGCCGAAGGCGAGCGGCGTGATCATCAGCAGAGCGCCGGCGAGGGTGCTGGCGACTAGGGTCCATGGGAAGTTCACACCGCCGGTCACGAAGTCCCGCGCCACTTCCGACAGCGGCCGGTCGAGATCCGGCGCCGGCGTCTGGTCCTCCGAAAGTGCCGGGCCTCCGCACCAGAATGTGCGCCAGAACGGCTCTCCCGCCTGTTTCGCACGCCAAAGATACTGGCAGCTCGCCAGCACCTCGTCGACCGAATAGGGGATGAGCACGACGGTGACGGCAGCCTGGACGATGCAGAGCGTGCACAGCGCTCCGATGAGCGGCGGCTGGATGATGATGAAGCTGACGCTGACCACGCCGAGCGGGACGACCAGCAAGCCGAACAAAAGCACCATCCACGGCATCGTGCGCCAGCGGCGGCGGTCGCCGATCGCGCCGGCGAGAATGTCCAGCGCATAGGCAAAGGCGCCCAGACCGGCATCGGCGATCGGAAAGCCCTTGGAGACCCAGGAGGTGACCACCGCGTCGCTGCCATTGCCGGCCGGCGTTTCGCCCGGGCCGAAGAACGGTTCCCAAAGGCCATCGATATGGCCAAGCTGATAGGCAGCGAGATAACGCGAGACGAACAGGCCGACAAAGGCGAGGCCGATTATGGGAATGCGCTGGGTGAAGAGCGAGGGCGAATAGCTCCAGCCGAGCGGCCGGTCGTCATCGGCGGCAAGGGCACGCCGGCTGATACCCGGCGTTGGCGGGACCATCACCGCGAACGCGACGATCAGCATGCCGGCCAGCGTGTCGGTCGCGTAGGCTCCGGCGCTGGTGGTCCAGAACAGGAGCGGCGCGAACATCACCCAAACCCCAATCGAGGCGGTGATCCATTGCAGTCCGTGCCAGCGCCGGCGCATGCCTACAAGCGCCAGCGACAGGATGGCGAGGCCGGATACGATCTCACTGATGCCGAGCCTGCCGTCGCGCGTCTCCGGCGAGGCGATCTCATGTCCGAGCGCCGGCGGAATCGGTGCTGAAGCGGGATCGAACAGGCCGAGCGTGAAGGGCGCCGCCACGAGCCACAGTCCGATGGCAACATTGGTCAGTGGCGCCCAGAGCGTTGCGGCCCGGTGGCGTTCGGTTTCCACCTCGACCTCGTCGTCTGAGCGCTCGAGCGGACGCCGCAGCCTTGCGGCGGCCTGGTCGAGTTCGGGCGCGGAAGCGGCGACCGCCGACGGTTCAAGCTTGTTCTTCTTGTACCAGTCGGTGGGATCCGCCTTCAGCCGCCGGATCATTTCCGGCAAGGTAGCGGTCAGGCTGTGCCGCGGCTTCCAGCCAAGCAGCCGCCTGGCGCGGGAGATGTCGATCTCGTAGTGATCGTCGGCGTTCTCGATCATCCATGGCTTGATGTCGGTCTCCTGGTCGAAAACCTTCTCCTGCATCCAGGCGCCGAGCTTCGTCACCTCCTTGGGCAGGGACAGGGTCCGCCAGGTCTCGCCATGCAGGAGCCGCCCAATCTGCTTCTGCATCTCGTCGTAGGACGGTGTCTGCTCTTCGCCGATCAGCAGTACGGTCTCGTCGGGAAGCTCGCTGCGCCGGTCGACGGTGCGCACTACGGCGTCGACGAGGTCGTCCAGGTGCAGGTAAGGCTGTCCGGTGGTGATGTCGCCGGTGAAAAGATAGGCGGTCGGCATGCGCTCGAAAATGCGGGCGATCTGCTGGGCGATGAAGGCGGCGTGGCAATCCTCGTCATAGACACCCGCCAGTCGCAGGATCGCAACCTTGATGTCGCCGTGCTCCTTCAGGATCAGTGTCTCGGTCTCGGCCTTCGATCTCGGATAGGCCCAGGCCGGATCGATCGGCGATCGCTCGTTGATCTTGGCGCCCTTCGCCGGGCTCGGCGCATGCACCAGCAACGTGCTCGAAAACACGAACTGCTCCGTCTCGAGCCCCCTCAGCGCGTTCAGCAGCCGGCGCGTTCCCTCGACGGTCACCGCGCCGTATTTCGGATTATCCTCGCCGGTCGTGTCGTAATAGGCCGCGAGATGGATCACCGAGGCAATGCGGCCGCCACTCCGTTCGCGCACCTCGGCCAGCGCCTTCGCCGCGCTCGTATCCGAGGTAAGGTCGATCTCGATCGTCTCGACGCCGGGCAAGGACCGCCTGGCAACATCAAGGCCGATGATGTCGTGGCGCTCCGTCAGGCCGCGAGCGATGGCCTGGCCCAGAAACCCGCTGCTGCCTGTGATCAGGACGGTGGGACGGGTTTTGCCGGTCATGGCGAATCTCCTTGGCGGTAGCGAGATGAAAGGGGCCAAATGCTTTCAGTCGCACACTCGGAACCATGTTCGTTGAGAACGGTTCCCGATGAGGTGGCATCACGGAATGGATGCGCGCGGCGATCCGTCAGACCGACTGCCATTCGCTCCGGCGGATTGCATTCGTGCACAAGTGCAGGACGACCGCAATTGGCCTACCGGTCGCGAAGTGCAGCAGTCAGAATGTCGATCAGCAGCTTGCCGCAGCGACGATCTGGATCGCGGTCGGGATCATAGATCGTCACCTCCATCCCAATCACGCGTGAATCATTGCACCATGTGCGAAGAGCTTCGACGGCTTCGTCGGGCAAGACACCGCCGGCTTCCGGCGTATCGACAGCCGACATGATCTCGCTGTCCAGCACGTCGACATCGAAGTGAACGAATACACCCTCGACGTCCTGCCCTGCGACCGCGTCAAGCGCTACGCGTGCAGCATCGGCGACGCCGCGCCGCCGCACTTCAGCCAAATCCATCCGGTGAACATCGGTGTCGAAGACGGCCTTGGACGTGTAAGTCGCGGGGTCCTGCACATCGCGGTAGCCGAATGCGACCACGTCGGCCTCACGGAACAAAGGAGTGTGCTCGCCGAAATCGGTCAGGAGCTTCGGTCCATGGCCGGTCACGAAGGCCAAATCCATGCCCGCGGCTCCCTTTGAGGGCGACGTATCCGGCAATTTGAAATCCGTGTGCCCATCGAAAAAGATAAGGCCGTAGCGGCCACGACGCCGTAGCGCGAGCGCGGGGCCAAGCAACACGCTGCAATCGCCGCCGAGTATGAGCAGGAACCCTCCCGAGTTCAGCTCCTCGCCGACGCCTTCGGCAAGCGTCTCGGAATACTGGCGCAGCGCCTGGGCATTGCGCACGCCCGTCGCAGGGTCCACCTCAGGCCGATAGGGCGGAGCCCGAACCGTGCGCAACGGACCGGCGCCCAAACGGTTGGCAAGACCAAGCGATTGAAGTACCTCCGGCGCCTTCCATGCGCCGGGCTCCGGCTCACCCTCCTGCGGCATCAGCCCAAGATTAGAGGGCGCGCCGAGCAAAGCGATATGTCTCGCCTGAGGGGTGGTTCGTGGCATTGTCGTGCTGGCTACTGAGGACATGATCAGAGTTCTCCGCGTTGTGGGCAATAGGCATCTGCTCAAGAAACAGGCTGCGCTTTCCTCCCGGTCTCCCGTCGACTTTGCCGCCGAGTACCTCCGGGGCCTTGCCGCCGAGTACCTCTGGGTCGGTGTTACGCGTAAGGGAACATTTCGAGCGAAGACGTCGATGTTGTCCCGCAGATGCAGTCACTGATTCGCCTTGGGCAGCGGCACCGTCCCACGCTGCAGGAGCGGAGCTCGATACCGGTCGTTTGGGCCATATCGGGTTTCCTAGAGCCGAACTGCCATCTTTGAACTATGCGTGGTGTGCCCGCGTTCTGGCGGCCTTTTGCGCCGCCGCCTTCCTTCCGCTGGCGCCTTTCGTCTCGGCGGCTTTCTTTGCGGCTGCGGAACGCTCCTCAGCCGTCCGGCGCGAGGCCGCACGCTTTGCCTGCTGCGCCAGCGCCTCGTGCGACGCTGTGCTCTTCGGCTCGTGCTCGAGCACCTTGGAGACGGCTTTCGAGACCCGCGGGCGGCGTTTCGGCGTGCGTTCGCCCTGGCCGGCCTCATAGGCGTATTCGGCGCTTTTGCGCGTGCTCTCCTTCACCTTGCCCTTTTTGGGCGGGGGCAGGTCTACGCCTGCGCGTCTCGCCTCGGAAAGCCCGATGGCGATAGCCTGCTGGGTCGAGCGCGCGCCGTGCTCGCCGCGGCGGATTTTATCGATCTCCTCGTGCACGAACTCGCCGGCCTGCGTGCTCGGCGATTTGCCCTCGCGCTTGTCCTTTCGGGCCTTCTCGATGGTTTTCTTGTCCGGCATTGTCTTTCTCCCAACTAGGGGTTGCGACAGCCATTTGGGTTGCAGCTGCGCGCTGTTTTACGAGGACCTTAACGCGTTGAGGACGCAAATGATCCCGGGACTGGTGATCCAACCTCCAGCTGTCAGGACGTGGACGCCGATCTGTCCGAAATCAGATGGCGCAAGAACCATCGGCTCGCGAGATCCGCGACTTCGTCCAGCGCTGCCATGGGCGAAGAGCACAAGGCCGCGGGCATCCGGGGTAACGAAAGATTGCCCTCGTGCGTGATAGGCCCCGCGGGAACATGCACGACGTGCTCGCTATCCCGGTCCATATCCACCTCCGCTATGTCGATCTGGTGCCAGGCGCCGGACCCGCACTCGCGTGCCCAGCCAATTCCTCTTCGGAAGCGGCAGGTTTGTCGGAAGCGGAAGGCTTGGGCACGGACCTGGCGAGGAGCGCGCGGACCTCTTCATCGCTCGTCTGTGAGAAATCCACGTACCACCGCCCGACACCGAGCAGCGGCTCTGGTGTCGTCGCGCAAACGACCTCGTCGGCGTCCGCCCGCATCGCGTCGCAAGTGTCGGGGCTACCGACGGGAACGGCCGCGACGATATGGGCGGCGTGGTTTTTTCGCAGCGCCTTGATCCCGGCCCGCATGGTCGATCCGGTCGCAAGCCCGTCATCCACGAGGATAATGGTTCGTCCATTCAACTGCGGTGGGGGTCGCCCGTTCCTATAGAGGTGCTCGCGGCGCAGAAGCTCTTTTTCCTCCTTTGCGGCGACCGCGTCGATGACATGTGGCGGGATCGCGAGACCGCTGACGATTTCGTCGTTCAGGACACGTACGCCTGCGGGCGCGATCGCTCCCATGGCCAGCTCCTCGTGACCGGGGACGCCGAGCTTGCGCACGACGAAGACGTCGAGCGGTGCCTTGAGCGCCTGCGCGACCTCGTAGCCGACCGGCACGCCGCCTCTGGGCAGCGCCAACACGGTCACGTCGTCGCGCCCGGCAAAGCGAACGAGCTCTCCGGCGAGTCGCCGCCCGGCCTCGCGGCGATCTGAAAAGATGATAGCCATGATCTTCAATCCGCGTGCATCTGTTTTTCCGGTGGATGTTTTTCACCAGCCTGCGGCGACATCCCGTGGGATGGCTGCGACGCCGGTTACCGTTTTGGAACTCGCTCGCTGCCTGGACGTTCCAAGAATAGTTTCAATCGCGAGGTGCCGGCACGTGCATTGGCGCGGGATCGAGAGGATAGCGATCGCACAAGCCTCGTCCGGCCAGCTGGCAATCTCGCGATGCGCGGCAACAGCGCGATTGGCGACTTGTTGCCTCAGCAATCAGAGAGAGGAAATATTCCCATGCAAGTTCAGGAGATCATGAGCCGTCGGACCGAACTGGTCGGCCCGAACACGACAATCAGGGATGCCGCCCGGAAAATGCGGGCCGACAATCTCGGTGCCCTTCCGGTCGGCGAGAATGACAGGCTGGTCGGCATGGTGACGGACCGCGACATCGTGATGCGCGGCGTCGCCGAGGAGCGCTCAGCCGGCAACACGACCGTTCGCGAGGTCATGTCCGAGCATGTCTATTGGTGCTTCGACGATGCCGATATCACCGATGCGGCGAAGATCATGGCCAAGCATCAGGTGCGTCGTCTTCCGGTGATCAACCACGACAAGCGCCTCGTCGGCGTCATTGCCCTGGCCGACCTCGGGCGGACCGATGAGGAAGCCGCCAAGATCGCTCTCGAAGGCGTTTCCGAGGCGACGGACGATCCCCGGCGCTAGACGCTCGCCCTGAGCGGTTGCCGCCGTGCTCGCCGCTCTCCTTCCACAGGGGCTGAACGCCGCCTGCTGAGGCAGCCTTCAGTTTGGCAACTATCGCGCTTTCACTTCTATGCGGCGTGTTTTGTCCTTTGCAGCGGGATTCTTCGGAAGCTCGACAGCCAAAACGCCGTTCCTGAAAGTGGCCTGCACCTTGTCGGCATCGATCTCCGTTTCCAGGAGGATGGTCCGCTGAAACCGGCCATAACTGCGTTCGCTGTAAGTGCGGCCGCCGTCGCCTTCCTTGTGCTCCGAACGCTTCTCGCCTGTAATGGAGAGGGTGTTGTCGCGCAGCTCGAGCTCAACATCCTTCTGCTCGAGCCCCGGCAATTCGGCGGTGACCTTATAGGCTTGGTCTGTTTCATATACGTCGACGCTCGGCCAAAGACCGCCCGCCGTAGTCGCTTCGGCCATTGGCGCAAAGAAGTCGTCGAACAGGCGATCAATCTGCCGGTGAAATGACGTGAGCGGGTCTCGCGCGGATGGGTAGAGGCTGCGCGATGGCGTCCTGGGCGCCAAATCGTGATGTGCCATGGTTCTTCTCCTGTTTCTCGTGTCTGCATCACTCGTCGCCATGTGATCGGCGACGGCAAATAAAACTCGTCCGCCCATGAGGATGTTCCGAGCGCCGGCCAAGAAAGGCGGTCGAAAAAACAGCGGCAAAAAGCCGGCCCGAATTCCCTCCTGGCGGAACCTCCGACAATGAATGCGCGTCAGGGCATGCCCATCGGGGAACAACGGGCAGGTACGGCTGTTTGGTCGTATCAGCCGTAGTCGGATTTGAATGGAAGGAGGATTTCGATGAACGCCACTGGACTCGACGTATTCGACAAGACGCTGCAGATCACGAACATCTGGCTCGACGAGATCATGGACGAGATTGGGCCGGATCGGCAGGTCGCCTGGCACGTTCTCGGAGCGGTGCTGCACGCCTTGCGGGACCGTATGCAGCCGGATCTTGCAGCGCACCTCGGCTCGCAGCTGCCGATTCTGGTGCGCGGCGCCTTCTATGACCAATATCAGCCTTCCAAAGCTCCCGAGAAGATGCGGTCGCTCGACGAGTTTCTGGCCAAGATCAAGGCGGAGCTGGAATTTACCCGTCCGGTCGATTCCAAGGATGCATTCAGGGTCGTGTCCAAGGTGCTCGCCCATCACGTCGGAGAAGGACAGATGCACAAGGTCTGCGAATCCCTGCCAGGAGAGATAAGACGCGTCGCCGAAGCTCAGCAAGCGGCGTGAACGGCGCGGCGCGGGTTTCTCGGTCGCAACCTCCTTGGGGAAATAGCAATGCCACTTACCCTTATCAGCCCGGCGTTCCCGGCAGGCGGAACAATTCCCGAAAAATATGCGCGTGACGGCCAGAACGTCTCGCCGCCGCTGAAGTGGTCCGGTGTTCCGGATGGTACCAAGAGCCTTGTTCTTGTCGTGCAGGATCCCGATGCACCAAGCGGGGTTTTCGCGCACTGGGCGGTGTTCAATATCCCGCCGGATGCCGGCGGACTCGCCGAGGCCGAAGACGGCAAGCCCGGCCCGTCGGCCCTCAGGCAAGGCACCAACGATTTCGGCAATGCCTATTACGATGGTCCGCAGCCGCCTGCAGGGCATGGCGTCCACCATTACCACTTTCTGCTGGCAGCGCTCGATGTGCCGAGCCTCAGCGTTCCGGGACAGGCGGGCGTGCATCAGGTCTGGAAGCAAGCCCAGAAACACGCATTGGAGGAGACGGAGTTGGTCGGAACCTACGAACGGCCGGCGTGACGCGGGCCGCGTCGGTCGCC
Source organism: Mesorhizobium sp. M0563 (assembly GCF_040321065.1). Taxonomy (NCBI): domain Bacteria; kingdom Pseudomonadati; phylum Pseudomonadota; class Alphaproteobacteria; order Hyphomicrobiales; family Phyllobacteriaceae; genus Mesorhizobium; species Mesorhizobium sp. M0563. Next base: position 19,656 of record NZ_JAMYQV010000010.1, on the reverse strand, counting down.
GCCTTCACAGTGGCCGCCTTCACAATGTAATCTGGGCAAGCGGTTTTCGGGCAGGGCCGTGGATGACCGAACCGTCGGCGGCGAAGATCGAGCCGTGGCAGGGACAATCCCAGGTGTGGTCCGCATTGTTCCAGGTCACGGTGCAGCCCTTGTGGGTGCACGTCGCCGAAACCGCCTGGAGTGCGCCTTCGGTGTCTCTCCACGCCGCAATCTTTTCGTCTCCCCTGACGATCACGCCACCCATGCCGGGCGCAATGTCGTGGGTGCTCGAGACGATCGATTGGCTGCGGCCATTCTTGTGGAAGTCCTCGGGGTAGGGCCGGGCCGGATCGTAGAGTTTTTGCCATGGGCTCGGGCGGCCGCAGATCAGGTCGGCTATCATCGTGCCCACGGCCGTCCCGTTGGTGATGCCCCAGGCGTTGAAGCCCGTGGCAATGTGGAAGCCGGCGGCCTTGGCGGGATCGGGTTCGCCGGCGTATGGGATCCTGTCGGCCGTATCATAGTCCTCGTTGCACCAGCGCCACGCGACGTCGCCGACCGGAAGGTTCCTTCTTGCCCATTTTTCCAGTTCGACAAACCGCTTCGCCACGTCGCCATCCCAGCCGGTGTTGAATTTAGGGCCAAGCGTGACCAGCAGTGGACCTTCGGCATCACGGCCTGTGCGAATGGAATGCGTCGGGTCGTCGATGCCGATGAACATGCCGTCGACAGGGAGGGGATCATCGATCCGAAAGGCCATCACGGTGTGGCAGCGCGGTTGCGTCCGGTTCGCCATGCCGACGGGGCTCTTCACCGTCATGTTGGTGGAGACGACGACGTGCCCGGCATCAACGGCGCCGCCATCTGTGACGACGCGCCAGCGGCTTGCCTCGTCGATCGAGGTGGCGCGGCTGTTTTCGAAGATCCGGCCGCCACGGGCCGTCACCGCTTCCGCCAGACCAACCAGATACATCGCCGGATTGAACTGCGCCTGGTCGGGGAACCGTAATGCCGCGGCCGTTTCGAAAGGCAGCGGTGCGCGTTCGAGAACCTCGGCCTCTAGCCCGACCTGGCGCGCGGCCTCCGCCTCGGCCGCGACCTCCGCGCGCCGGCGATCGTCGCAGGTGTAGGTATAGGCTTCCTTGCTCTCGAGATCGCAGGCGATGGCGTAGTTGTTAACCCAATCGCGGATTTGTCGGGCGCCGGCGGAATTCGCATCGGCGTAGACCTGGGCCAACTCCCGGCCGACAGTGTCGATGAGATGACGATAGATCAGCGTATGCTGCGTGGTGATCTTGGCCGTCGAGCGGCCGGTCACCTGGCCGCCCGTGCGCAGGCCTTCGAGGACGACCACCGATCGGCCCGCCTCGCAAAGCCGAAGCGCCGTCGTCAGCCCGACAATTCCAGCCCCCACGACAACGGCGTCCGCATGGATCGAACCTTCGAGCTGGGGATAGTTCGTGGATCTGCCTGCCGCCACCCAACAGCTTCCCGGTTTTCCCAAGAGAATGGCCATTTCAACCGCGTTCCTTGCGTCTCGGTGCACTTCCATCGACAACCGCGCCGGCAGAGGAACGTTCCCGAGCTTGGTCGCTTTCAATCATTGTCTCGCCACCCCGGGTCAGAAAAGCACCAGGAAGATGCGAGGTGCAGGCCATCACCCACGTGATCGCCTCGCGGTCGTATTCGTCGCCGGAGCGCCAGTCCTCGAAGAAGGCGTTCAGCCTATCGACACGCCCCGGCCAGATACCGGCGGCCTGCAGGCCGAGCGAAACGCCGTAATTGGTGAAGGCGAACTTGGTGTCGCCCAGCCATGGGGCACGGCTGAAATAGCCGGGCGGGTCGACCCACATCGTTTCCAGGCTTCGCAGGGAACGCCTCGTCTGGGCCTCGGCCCACGGCTCGTCGGGAAAGAAATGGGCGAGCCACAGCATCATGCCGAGGCCGAGGTCCTGCTCGATGTCGAGGGTGCGCCAATCGCGCTGCATCAGATCACGCATTTGCGCGATCTCGGGCGCCAGTGCGTCCTCATCGAGCGTCCGGTAAGAGACGTAGCCGTCATAGGCATCCATGCTGCCGAGACCGTAGCCAGGATATGGGCTGCTTAGATCCTCCTGCATCTTCCAGATCACACCGCGGCCGGGGACCACAAATGCCGGGTGAATGTCACGCGCCAGCGCAATGCCGCGCTTGCGGTATTCCGGCTTCAGATCGCCGAGGCGCGCCAAGGCGAACAGCCACATCGCGAGATAGTGGAAGTACTGGCCGTCGCGATCGGCCGCTTCGCCGATCCTCAGTCCGCGCCGGCGGCCGAGCACACGCTCGACATTGGCGACCAGCCGCTCGGCCGCGTCCAGCCAGCGCTGTTCGCCAGTTTCTGTGTAAAGCGAGACGTAGAGCACGACCCCGAATGCATCGGTCCACAGATATCGCAAGCCGTTGGGCCAGATGCCTTCGGCGCGCATCCAGTCGAGTTTTCGCAGGACGTAGTCGACGTCACGCAGCATCGTGCCAAAGCCCGAACTGGCCGAGCCGGCCGATGTTCGGTGTCGCGCGATTGTGAGCATGCAGAATTTCGAGCATGTCTCTCCTCCGTTGCGGTCGATCTGGCCAGATACCGCGAAACGATCTGATCGGCGGCAGGTTCCTTGGCGCTTTCAACGGCGCGACCGGGAACCCTCCGCCTAGTCATAAGTTTGCGAATTGGCCTTGGACGGTGCGGGGACCACGTGGCCCGAACTCATGCCCGGACTGGCCGAGCGGAGCAGTACAGAAAGCGACAATCGCGCGAACAAGACAAAGTGCACTGTCACCGTATTTGTGTTTTGGAAGTCAGTTGCCGCGTCTATTTTTCCACGGAACCTTCCAGCGAGAGCATCGTAAACAACGGGATGCGGGAGGTTGCAGCCTTTCGATCAAGGAGGCAAAATTGCGACACCGCCAAGTCAAAGTTAACGGAGACGCTATTTTCTTTCGCGAGGACGGCCCGGCCGACGCTCCGGTGCTTCTGCTGCCGCACGGCTATCCCTGCTCGTCCTATCAGTTTCGAAGGCTGATGCCTGGACTGGCAGATCGCTGGCACACGTTCGCGCCGGATTTTCCTGGCTTCGGTTACAGCGCCACGCCCGACATGGCTGCATTCGGCTACGATTTCGATGCCTATGCCGGGTTTCTGGCGGCTTTCGCTGACGCGCTCGGCCTATCCCGCTATGCGCTGTGGCTGCACGACTATGGCTCGCAGATCGGATTGCGCCACGCCATCGCCTATCCGGAGCGCGTTGCCGCGCTTATCATCCAGAACGGCGACATCTACGAAGACGTGCTCGGCCCGAAATACGCAGCCATCAAGATGTATTGGAACGATAAGACGTCCGAGAAGCATCGCCCGCTGGAAGATGCGGTCAGCGAGGAGGGCTTCCGGCACGAGTTCATCGGTGAAGTTGGCGAGGCCGTGGCCGAGCGCGTGCCACCGGATCTGTGGAAACTCCATTGGCCTCTGATGGACACGCCAGCCCGTCGGCGGCTTGCGGTCGGCCTGATGGAGAAGCTGGAGGGGAACCTCAACTGGTTCCCGAAATACCAAGCTTATCTGCGCAAACGGCAACCGCCGACACTGATCGTCTGGGGTCCCGAGGACGGCTATATGCCGGCCGCATCGGCCCGCGCCTACAAACGCGACTTGCCGCAAGCTGAGTTCCACCTCCTCGATGGCGCCGGCCACTGGCTTCTGGAAACCCATTTCGATGAGGCGCTTGCGTTGGTGCGCGACTTCCTTGCACGCGTCCACGGCTGATGACCGATGCATCCCTCGGGTAACCTATTGAAAGCATGGTGAACCGACCGGTCTGTGGCGAACCAGTCTCCGTTTGATATTTCCTGCTAACAGGCAAAAAGCAGGGTATTTGTGCGAATGCGCGCTTTGGGCGGGCAGAACATCAATATCTTGTCGCGATGTCAGCTACTTAGTGGGAGATTTCCTGCGCGAGGCGTCAGGGAATATCGACCAGATTTGCGTGAATATTCGCGGCCGCCGGTGAATTAACAGGGAAATCCGTTGTCGTTATGTGGGATGCGATTGCCGTTAGCTGGGATCGAATGTTCGTTATCCGGGAACGCGCTGCCGTCTTGCGGAAAATGAACGCGCAATAACGGTTCGAATCGCGCTTGCGAGGGAATGCAATGCTCTCACCCGGAAAGACCTTGTCATAGCGCGGGAGGCGATTGTCGACTCGCAAGAGGCTATCTCAAGGCGATGAGCAGTAACCGACGGCGGGGGTGAATAGGGGTATTTTGCTGACTTGGCCGTTCATGAGACGCAGAGTGTAGTTTACGATATCTCGGTTCTGGATCGAGGCCCGGCTTTGATCTGATGGACCTAGGCCGCTCGCCGTCGATCCGGCCAGTTGTTAGGTCCGCCGCTTCAACGAACTAGCTGAGCTGAGCTTAACGATTCGGTATTGATTTGAGCGTTTCGAACTCGATCAGGTCGAGGGTAGCTGTGGTGACCTCCTCTACTCGCACGCGATGCACACAGTAGACGCCACCGGGATTGTTCGGCTTGCACAAGTTGGGAGCAGCGCATTGGCAGGGCAGCCGAGGCGCCACGATCCGATGCGGAACTCCGAGCGGCCCCCAAATGTCCGGCGGTGTCAAGCCGTAAAGGCCGACGACAGGAGTCCCTACTGATGCCGCCAGATGCATGGAACCACTCTCATTTCCTAGAAAGATAACGGCGTCGCCAAGCAATGCCGTCAGTGCGACTAGCACCCCGTGCCGGGTCAACCTCGCCGTCGGGAAGTACCGACCGGTGCGGAACCAAGCGGATTCACGCTTGTCGGCAGCGGACGCCGGCGGTTGGCGGTCTGCACTCGAGCAGGCTCCCAATTAGCGAGACAAGCGTCCAGAGCGGAGGCCAATCTTGGCACGCGACTTCGCCAGCCTGAACGACCGCTCTCCTCGGCTTAGTCAAGCATACCTACGGAATGATGCGCCTGGCCGGTGACAAATGAATCTCTGCTGGACCGCCGATATGGGGAGGCGCTCGCAAATCGCGCCCTACGCGCGGGTTGATCTGTTGATCAACATCAAAGCTTGAATATGAGAAATGCGCCAACTGTGACGGCGGTGGTCACCGTGGCTCGAGTGTCAGCAGATGTGGTAAGGGTGAGTGTCGGCGAGTAGCAGAGGTCCAGCAACAATGACTTTGAGGCGAACCAGAGCTTACGGCACATCCGGCTTGGTTCTAGCGGTTTGCACTGTGTTTGCTTGGCAGAACGCCGCTGCCGCTCAAAATTGCGACGCAGCCGCGACGCCTGGCGTCAATTGGCACGAGTGTGACAAGAAGCTTCTCATCCTAGAAGGACAGGACCTGAGCGGGGCGAACCTGTTCGGTGTTGATTTCACTTCGACCGACCTCAGGAACAGCAATCTCCTTGCGGCAAATCTTGAGAAGGCAACGCTTGTGCGTGCTTCCCTGGCCGACTCGACCGCCAAAGGCGCCCGGTTCGACAGAATCGAGGGCTACAGGACCGACTTCAGCCGTATGGACGCGCAGGGCGCTGTGTTTGCGAGCGCGGAAATGCAGCGCTCGAATTTCCAGGACGCCAATCTGACCAATGTTGATTTCACAAAGGCAGAACTGGGGCGTGCGCAGTTCCATGACGCCGATATCAGCGGCAGCCGCTTCTCGTTTGCCAATCTCGCACGGGCGGACTTCCGAGGAGCGAGGTTCACCGCGCCGATAGACTTTGACCGCGCCTTTTTCTTTCTGACCCGTATCGAGGGTGTCGATCTTTCCAATTCGGCGGGTCTGTCCCAGTGGCAGCTCAACATGGCTTGCGGAGACGCCCGGACCGAGTTGCCTTCTGGCTTGACGAGGCCTGAAGATTGGCCCTGTCAATTCCAGCAGGAATAGTTGTCGGCAAGCGAACTGCGGCAATGCTGCACCCGACAGGATTCGAACCTGTAACTTCTGCCTTCGGAGGGCGCAGATCGTCCGCCAAAGTGGCACGTTTCTGCGGTATTGCTATTGGCGAAATCGCGGCCGAAGGGTGTTTGTGCCCCTTCCGTTCACCGCTACCGGTTCAATCGAACCGGTAGCTCCTGTCCGAATAAGTGGCAGCAACTCTTGTATCGTCGAGAATGACTACCATCGTCGTGATTATCATTCAGAAGCCTGGCACCAACGCGTCGATCATACTCGCCTCGCAGCACTTGACATAGGCCGCGGCATCTTGGGGGCTTAAGCTTTCGTCGGTCAAACGCCTGTCGAATGCATCTAGAGTATCCGTCTTGGTCAAGGAAGGGATGGCGACCATTTCCGGTCGTCCCTGATGAGGGCGTTAGCGAGAACGACGAGCTTTCTCATGATGGCGGTTAAGGCGAGTTTTGCAGGTTTTCCGCCGTCTCGGAGGTCTTGGTATTTTGTCTTGAGTGACTGATTGAAACGGACCGCGACGAGGGCTGGCATGTAGAGCGCCTGCCTGACCGACGATCTTCCTCCCCGGATGAAGCACTTGCCCTTCCACTGCCCCGACTGGCGATCGACCGGTGCGAGGCCGGCGAGGCTTGCGACCTGCTTGTTGGCAAGGGTTCCCAACTTCGGCATGTCGGCGATGATGGCGAAGGCTGTGACTTCGCCAAGGCCTGGGATACTAGTGAGGATGTCGAAGCGACGGACAAGATCTGGCTCGCGGGCGACCAGCGTACGACATTCGGCGTCGATCGCATTGATCTGGGTGGTGATTTGCCTGAGCCGCTGCTCGGCCTGGCGCTTCAAAAGCGGGATGGTCAGGTTCTTCTGCCTGTTCTGCGCGGCGGTACGGTCCTTGACCAATGCGCGGGGGACTGTCGGGAATTCTGTGCGCGAGGCCATGATGATGGAAAGGAGAGAATCATCGCATGGCTATTGAGAAGGAACTTCTGGACCAACTGCTTGCCGGCCGCGATCCGAATGAGGTGTTTGCCAAGGACGGATTGCTCGACGACCTCACGAGCGCCGAACCGGGAGAACACCTCATGACCCAGCATGACCAAGTTGCTCGTACGACCGCGCCACGCCGGCGACGGTCAACGGGATGTTATGTGCACATTGCCGTCGAGCCGGTCGTCACGCACACCAATCCCGTCGGAATCAACGCTCCAGGCTCTGCGACCGGGCCCGGAAGCCGCTTCCACGCCATGCCCACCGCATCCTATGCGGAAGTTCGCGACAGACCCAGGCACGCTCCGAAACACAAATCCCCATAGGCCGTCGTCTGCGGCCCGCGGGTTCCTGCATGAGAGACTTTCGTACGCCTGACGGCACCCGAAACCCTTCAGCATGTCGGTCATTCAGCCAGCCACTCCTGTCCTCCCGAAGCCGACATTAATAGTGCCCACACCACCGTCGAAATTGCGCCGAGAGGGGACGACACCATTAGGAGAAGTGGCATTGAGGCTCTACCTCAGTGTCGCCAGCAGGTGTTCGGCAGCCCCGACATCCGCCGTATTCAGGCTCTCCACAAAATACGCCGCAACCGACTGCAAGAGCTCGCGAGCGCTGTTGATCTCCCCGCGCCCGGCCATCAGCGTCGCCATGTCGATTGCGGTTCGCAACTCCCATGCCCGTGCGCGCTGACTTCGGCTCAACTCCAGTGCCTGCATGAGGTAGGCGGCAGCTTCATCACGGTTGCGCTCCGACTGGAGAAGGAGGCTTCCCTTCATCCGTAGCAACTCCGGGAGGTACAACTGGTCGCCGTTCTTTTCGACTTGACCAAGCGACTCGTCGATCAACGCAATGGCTTCATCAACCTGACCGATCGCGGACAGTCCCCTAACTAGCGAGAGGTTGAGCGGCGTCGTGAGCAATTCATAAGGCGCCGCGTGGAGCTTCCGAAGAGATGTCTGCAGGCCCTCGACGCCGCTTTTTGCATCGCCGTGACGGATCGCGACTTCGCTTTTGAAGCCCCGACCGACCAGCAGGTACGGAGTCATGGAATGGGATTCCGCGCGGGCGATGAGCATATCTATGTACGCCTCGGCGCTCTTCAGGTCACCGGTCCACAGGAAGACCGATATCGCCCAGATCAACGCGATCGCCAACGTTAGAGAATGATCCATGGCGGCAGCCTCTTCGACGGCCTGTCGGGCGTGTGCCATGGCTTGGTCCGGATGGCCTTGTAGCCAAAGGTTCCTCGCCAGGATGGCCCTGGCCAGGATTTTGCCTTCGAAGCCCAGATAGATCGTCGTGGTCCGCTGGGAGCGCGGCCCACGGTCGAGCGCCGCCTCCAGCTCTGCGCGGGCCTCCGCGAGGTCGCCTCGCAGGTGGAGCGAGATGCCCAGGATCGAGTGTGCCAGCGCGTTGACGACCGAGTCGTCCAAGGTCGCGGCTGTGGCTGAACAACGCCTTGCAAACTCAAGGGCGGTTGCGAAATTGCCCGTCCGCAGATGGAACATGTTGAGCGAACCCAACAGACGCACCCGGTCCAGCGGATCGCCGCGCTGCTCGGCGATCGCCAGGCTCCTCTCCAGAGCTACGCGCGCCCTGTCGCGTCCTCCCCGCATGAACATGAAGGACACGCCGAGGGCTGCCTGAAGATGCATCTCGTCAAGTCCGCCAAGGGCGGCATCGTCGAAAGCGAATATTGCTCTTTCAGACCAGCGATGACACTCCGGCAACAAGGACATTGCCAGGAAAACCGGCGCGACAGCGCTGGCGAGTCCGACGCCGATGTTGGCGTTTCCGCTGTCGCCGAAGCACCATTCCAGGGCAGCCCGGACATTGTTGATGGCGGCGAAGTGGGGCGCCCGCTCCTCACCGGTCGCCAGGCTTGGCCACTCGATCCCGGTCTGCTCCAGCCATCTCCGATAGTAGGCGGCGTGGCGCACTGCCAGATCGGCAGCCTCGGCGTCATCGATCCGGATGTCGAGAACGTAGGCGCGCGTCGTATCGAGGAGCCTGTAGCGCATCATTGCTCCAACCGGACGCGTCGCCACGATCGATTTGCCGACAAGACTGTCCATGGCGCCAAGGACGGTCGATCGGTCGAGGGTCGCGCTCGTCACGACCTCCAGGGCGGCATCGAGCGTGAAATGACCGACGAATACAGCGAGCCTGCGAAGCACCACGCGCTCAACGTCGGTCAGGAGCCCAAAGCTCCAGTCTAGTGTCGCCTGCAAGGTCTGCTGACGCGGCGGCGCTGTCCGTGAACCGAGCCACAGCAGTGTCAGGCGTTGATCGAGAAGCGCGGCTGTCTGCTGCAGCCCATAGGATTCGACACGTCTGGCCGCCAGTTCGATCGAGAGCGCCACCCCGTCAAGCTTTCGGCAGATGCTTGCGATGATCAAGGCCTCGGCGTCGCCGATGTCCAAACGAGCGCCACCTGCCACCGCTCGCTCGACGAACAGCTGGGTGGCCGGGAATGTCTGGACGATGGCCGCCGTTAGCCCCGGTTCGTCGGGCGGAAACGCAAGCGCATCCAACCGGCAGATATGTTCGCCCTCGACCCGAAGCGCCTCGCGGCTCGTCGCCAGGATGTAGACCTGTGACGCCGCATCGACGATGCTCGAGGCCAGAGGCGCCACCGCATCCACGAGATGCTCACAGGTATCGAGGATCAACAGAATCCGCTTGTTGCGCAAGTAAGCGATCAGGTTGGGCGTCGCATCCTCTGTTTGAACCGTTAGTCCAAGCATCGAGGCGACGGCTGTCGTCACCAGACCGGGATCGCCGATCATTCCCAGATCGACGAACAAGACCGCCCCTGAAAATGCTTCGATCAGGTGATGCCCGACTGCGATCGCGACGGTGGTTTTGCCGACGCCACCGGCGCCAACGATGGTGACGAACCGCGAAGCATTCAGCTGCACCGACAGCTTAAGAACATCCTCGTCCCGTCCGACCATCCGGCTCAAGCGGTTTGGAAGATTCGCGTGCGGAAACTCAGCGGCAATGAATAGGGCTTCGTCGCGTGGGCTGTTTAATCGCAAAACCGGCGCAACGAAGCAATAGCCCCGCCCCGGAAGCGTCGCGATGTACCGCGCGCCATCCTTTCCATCGCCCAGCGCCCTGCGCAGTCCGGTCATGTGGAACCGCAGGCTGCCTTCCTCGACGACGACATCCGGCCAAACCCGCGACATTAGATCTTTCTTGCTGACGACTTCATTCGGTGCAGAGGTCAGGACTATGAGAATGTCGATGGCGCGCGAACCCAACTCTACGGGAGCGCCTTCTCTTGTCAGGAGCCTTTCACCCGCAGCAAAATGGAAAGGGCCAAACGACAATCTGTCTTTGGCTTGTATTCCCGTTTTCGTCATGGCGTCTTCTTTTGGAGCCGCCTGCACCCAGCGCCGCAGTTTAAGTCAAGGAGCGCTCCTGCACCATAGGGAGTCTCACAGTCTAGGCGCCTCCTATCTGCTCAAAAAAGCGGCAGGCTGGCAGCGGCTAACACAAGCTCACGACGCATAACGGGCTAATCCCGCCTCCTGGGCGTAGTTCAAGCTACGTAGATAGATCGCAAACCCATCAACCCAGGAGAGACCCATGGACACGACCAGAACCTCCGAAGCAATCGACCAGGATCGCCGGCGACTTTTGGGCACTGCGGCGGCCGGCATCGCCGCCGCCGGCGCGGCAAGCCTGCTCCCGTCGCAATTGGCCGCCGCATCCACGAGCGATGCCATCCGCCCTTTCTCCGTCAGTTTCCCGCAGGAGGAGATCAATGAGCTGCGCCGGCGCATCGCCGCCACGCGCTGGCCCGAGCGCGAACTCGTCTCCGACGAGGCGTCCCGGCGGATCTGGTCGACCCCAGCAACTGTAGGGCCAACGCAGGGCGTGCAACTCGCCACAATGCAGAAGCTCATGCAGTACTGGCGAACGGAATACGATTGGAGCAAGTGCGAGGCGCAGTTGAAGGCGCTGCCGAATTTCGTCACTGAGATCGATGGGCTCGACATCCACTTCATCCATGTGAAGTCTAAGCATCAGGGCGCCCTGCCTGTCATCATCACGCACGGCTGGCCCGGTTCGGTCATCGAACTTTTGAAGATCATCGACCCGTTCACCAATCCCACTGCGCACGGAGGCACGGAGGCGGAGGCGTTCGACGTGGTGATCCCGTCGATGCCGGGCTACGGCTTTTCCGGCAAGCCCACCGAAACCGGTTGGGATCCCGGGCGCACCGCGCGGGCGTGGATCGTGCTGATGAAACGCCTTGGCTACGACCGCTACGTCGCGCAGGGCGGCGATTGGGGAGCACTCATCACGGAACAGATGGCCCTGATCGCACCTCCCGAGCTGGTCGCCATCCACACGAATATGCCGGGGACCATTCCGCCGGAGATCGTGAAGGCGCTGGCCTCCGGCGGTCCGCCCCCCGCTGATCTTGGCCCCGACGAGAAGCGTGCCTACGAGCAGGTAGCGTTCTTCTACCAAAACGGCCTGGGCTACGCCAACGAGATGGCTCTTCGTCCGCAAACGCTCTACGGGATCGTCGATTCACCGGCCGGCCTGGCGGCGTGGATCCTCGATCACGATGCGGACAGTTATGCGCTGATCGCCCGCTCCTTCGATGGAGAGCCGGAGGGCCTTACCCGCGACGACATCCTCGACAACATCACGTTCTACTGGCTGACGAACACGGCGATCTCGTCGGCACGTCTCTATTGGGAACATACGCAAACGGCGAAGGCCGGCTTCTTCGACGCCAAGGGCATCACCATTCCCGTCGGTGCGACTGCGAACCCCAGTGAAATCTACACCGCACCGAAGAGTTGGACCGAACGCGCGTTCCCGAAGCTTCTGCACTATGGCCGCACGGACAAGGGCTGCCATTTCGCCGCCTGGGAGCAGCCGAAGAGTTTCACCGATGAGGTGCGCGCAACATTCAAGACGTTGCAGACATGACGTGTTGGCGGGGGATGGCGCGCCGGACGCGCGTCATCTTCCGCCCAGCGATAGCTGCGTAGCGAACCTCCGAAGGGAGCGACTGCAATGAACCCCCTCATCAAGACGCTCGCCGCACTCGCGGCTTGCACCGTGCTCGCCACGGGCGCGTTTGCCCAGAGCACGGTCGTTCCCATCGACAACGAGCCCGCACCCAAGCTGATCGTGGAGCCGCCGCTTCCGGGTCCGCTGGCCGGCGGCGTCGTGTTCATCCCGTACCGGGTGGAGAACTTGCGCATCCTGCCTGTGGGCGGGGCGGTCGCGCGCAACGTGTCTCCGCGGGTCGGGCATCTGCACGTCACCGTCGACGACCTGCCTTGGGCGTGGGCGGACTACGGTCAGAGCAACACCATCATCTTGGTGGGCATGCCAAGCGGCCAGCACATGGTGCTGATCGAGGTGGTGGATCCAGAAGGCAAAGTCTTCACCAAACAAACGGTGACGTTCCACACTCCGGACAAGAAGGTGCAGCCATGAGGCTCGACCAACTGGCGGCCGTGCTGGCATTCGGGCTTTGCATCCTTTCCGCGCCCGCCTCCGCCAACCCGGTCGAGGATCGCTCGATCCGGCCCTTCAAAGTCTATGTGCCGCAAGCGCCGCTCGATGATCTTCGCAGTCGCATTGCGCAGACACGGTGGCCCGACCGGGAGACGGTCGATGACCAGTCGCAGGGCATACAGCTCGCGAAGATCAGGCCGCTCGTCGAGTATTGGGGCACGGCCTACGACTGGCGGACAGCGGAAGCGAAGCTGAATTCCCTGCCCCAGTTCATGACCACGATCGACGGCGTGGACATCCACTTCATTCACGTTCGCTCGAAACATCCCAATGCCCTGCCGCTGATCATGACGCATGGCTGGCCCGGCTCGGTGCTGGAACTGCTCAAGACCGTCGGCCCGCTCACCGATCCCACGGCGCATGGCGGTAGCCCGGAAGACGCGTTCGACCTCGTACTGCCGTCGTTGCCGGGTTTCGGCTTCTCCGGCAAACCCACAGATACTGGCTGGGGTACAGACCGCATTGCACGAGCCTGGGCAGAGCTGATGAAGCGCCTTGGCTACACAGATTACGTCGCCCAGGGCGGCGACTGGGGCTCTCCCGTTTCGAATGCAATGGGACGTCTGGCCCCGGCAGGCCTGCTCGGCATTCATGTCAACCTGCCGGCTGTCGTACCGCCAGAGATTGCCGCGGTGCTCGCCGCCGGCGGACCGGCGCCGGCGGGGCTCATGGACAAGGAGCGCGCGGCGTTCGATGCGCTCAGCATGGCCGCCAAGATGGGGAACAGATCCTACGCCACGATGATGGGCACCCGGCCCCAGACGATCGGTTACGCCATCAATGACTCCCCCGCAGGGCTCGCCGCTTGGATGCTCGGGCATCCGGGCTTTTCGGGCTGGACCTACGACAAAAGCGACCCCGAAAAGTCGCCTGACGAGGTGCTGGACGATATCACGCTGTACTGGCTGACGGACACCGCCACCTCGTCCGGGCGAATTTACTGGGAGTACGGCGGCGGGCGCAGTCCCGTTTTTGCCGGCCCTGAAAAGACCAGCGAAGTCTCGCTGCCGGTGGCCATCACGGTCTTTCCGGGGGAAGGCTATCGGGCCCCCGAGACCTGGGCCCGGCGCGCCTACCCCAACCTGATCTACTTCCATGAGGTCGACAAAGGCGGCCACTTCGCCGCGTGGGAGCAGCCGGAGCTCTTTTCTGCCGAGTTGCGCGCCGCGTTCAGGCCGCTGCGGCAAACCAAATAACCACCTCACTCGAAAGGAACGACAAATGTCTCAAACCATGAAAACGCCCAGTGACGAAAAGCGCGAAACTGCGACCGGGACCCTCAAAAAGCAGGCGCTCGACATGAAGCTCGAGGTCGTGGTCATCCCCGTCTCGGACGTCGATCGCGCCAAGAGCTTTTATAGCGGCCTGGGCTGGCGGCTCGACGGCGATTTCGTCGTCGGCGATACGTTCCGGGGTGTGCAGTTCACACCTCCGGGCTCGCCTGCCTCGATCCACTTCGGCACGGGGATCACGACGGCGGCGCCAGGCTCGGCAAGCGGACTTTATCTTGTCGTGTCGGACATCGAGGCGGCGCGCGCCGAGCTCATTGGCCACGGCGCCGAGGTCAGCGAGGCGTTTCACCGCACAGGTCCCGGCAAGCCGGCGGTCAAGGGGCGCGATCCCGAGCGGCGCAGCTACTCCTCGTTCGCGACGTTCAAGGACCCGGACGGCAACGAATGGCTGCTGCAGGAAATCACCACCCGCTTTCCCGGCCGGATCGACACCACGACCTACGCTTCCGGAGCGGATCTTGTTGCCGCGCTGCGACGCGCGTCGGAGGCCCACGGCGAGCACGAGAAGCGCAACGGCGGCCAGCGCGATGAGAACTGGCCGGACTGGTACGCGGAATACATGGTGGCTGAGCAGGCCGGCAAAGAGCTTCCGCTCTGAAGGACTCAGCGCGCAGCGCGCCGCTGAACCGTCTGCGCGGCGATATCGATCGAAACTGAAAAGGCGTCGTCGATGAAAGCAATTAAGCTGCTCGTCGCCGTGGCGCTCGCAATGGCAATCGGGCTCCGATTGCCAGTTTTCTGGGAGACACGAATGTGGCTCAGCCGATAGCCTCCGCACCGATGAGGGTTCCGTTCCTTCACGGACTTTCCTCCGACCAGTTCGAGGGTCAATCCGAGCTTGCTTCGCTTGGCGTGGCGCACGAGTGGATAAATTCGCCGCCGCTGACGGCGTCGGCTTTGCATGGCAAGGTCGTCCTCATCGATTTCTGGACCTACACCTGCATCAACTGGCTGCGCACGCTTCCCTACGTTCAGGCCTGGGACGAGAAATACCGGAAGCATGGTTTGGTGGTGATCGGAATCCACGCGCCGGAGTTCTCGTTCGAAAAAGACCTGAACAACGTGCACCGGGCGGTGAAAGACCTGGGGATCGATTACCCGATCGCCGTCGACAACGACCATCTCATATGGCGGGCTTTCAGCAACCAGTACTGGCCGGCACTCTATTTCGTCGATTCGCGGGGACGCGTCCGGTATCACCACTTTGGCGAGGGCTCATACCAACAGTCGGAAATGGTCATCCAGGAATTGCTGACTGAGGCTGGCGCCGGCGGATTCGACCGTGAGCCTGTGTCGGTGGATGCCCGCGGCATCGAAGCCGCGGCCGATTGGGAGACCCTCAAGTCTCCGGAAAATTATCTCGGCTACGAACGCACCCAGAATTTTGCCTCCGGCGGTGAAGCGGTCTTGGACGCGCCGCACATCTACGACGTGCCGGCGCGACTACGCCTGAATGAGTGGGGGCTGTCTGGCAGTTGGACGGTAAGGAAAGAAACCGCCGTACTGAACAAGTCCGATGCCCGCATCGCGTACCGTTTTCACGCGCGCGACCTTCATCTGGTCATGGGTCCGGCAGCGCCGGGAACGTCTGTGAGATTTCGCGTGCTGATCGACGGGCAGCCGCCAGGCACGGCTCACGGCATCGACGTCAATGAAATGGGCGAAGGCGCAGTGACAGAGCAGCGCCTGTACCAACTGATCCGACAATCGAAACCCATCGTCGATCGCCAGTTCGAGATCGAGTTTCTCGACTCAGGCGTGGAGGTCTTTGCATTCACGTTCGGCTGATCGCCCGCGCAAGGATAGAGGTTCCCAAATGCATTCGCTCAATATCCCCCATGAAATCGACCAAGATCGCCGTCGGTTCTTTGGCGCCGCCGCGATGGCTGTCGCCGCCACTCAGTTCGGCCTGATCGGCCCGGCACAAGCGCAACAGACGACTGGAGAGCCTGCGGCGTCCTTTGGGCCCTTGAAGCGAATCGAGGCCGGCGTGCTGAGCGTCGGCTATGCGGAACTTGGACGGACCGACGGCCCGCCCGTCATCCTGCTACATGGCTGGCCGTATGACATCCACACCTATGCCGATGTCGCTCCTCTGCTGGCAGCGAAAGGCCACCGCGTGATTGTCCCCTACCTGCGCGGATACGGCACGACCCGATTCCTGTTGGACGACACGATGCGCAACGGTCAGCAGTCAGCGATTGCCGCGGACATTGTCGCCCTGATGGACGCACTGGGCATCGAAAAGGCGACGATTGGCGGCTGCGACTGGGGCGCGCGCACCGCGAACATCATTGCCGCACTATGGCCTGAACGCTGCAAGGCGATGGTCTCGGTGAGCGGCTACCTCATCGGCAACCAGCAAGCCGGCAAGCTGCCGCTGCCACCCAAGGCCGAGCTGCAATGGTGGTATCAATATTACTTCGCCACCGATCGCGGCCGCGCCGGCTACGAGAAATACACACGAGATTTCACCAGGCTGATCTGGCAACTCGCGTCGCCGCGGTGGAATTTCGACGATGCCACATTCGAGCGCAGCGCCGCAGCCTTCGACAATCCCGATCACGTGGCCATTGTGGTCCACAATTATCGCTGGCGGCTCGGACTCGCCGCCGGCGAGCAGCAATACGACGCGTTCGAGGAGCGACTCGCGCAGGCACCGGTCATCGGCGTGCCGACGATCACCCTCGAAGGCGACGCCAATGGCGCGCCGCATCCGGACGCCAGCGTATACGCCACGATGTTCCCGGGCAGATACGCGCATCGGGTCGTCACCGGCGGCATCGGGCACAACCTGCCCCAGGAAGCGCCGCAGGCCTTTGCCGATGCCGTTGTCGAAGTCGACGCCTGATCGAGTTCGCGGCAACCACCGAAGCGGCGGTTACCGCTACCAGCAAAGAATGCCCATGAGCCACATCACAAGGGTTGTCTATACGGCCAGGACCGCAACCACGGGCAGTCGCGAAAATGGCGCCTCGCGCAGTTCCGACGGCCTTCTGGACATCTGGCTATCGACGCCTGGATCGGCGCGCATCGGCACCAATCCGGAGCAGTTGCTCGCGGCCGGCTGGTCGGCCAGCTTCGCAAGCGCAATCGCATCTGCGGCCCACGAACGAAAAATCGCGCTGCCTGCAGGGATGAGCATCGAGGCCGAGGTGAATCTGAACTACGGAGAAAACGGCCACTTTCTTAACGTCCAACTGGATATTGCCGTGCCGAGTCTGGAGCGCGATGTGGTACAAATTCTGGTGGATGAAGCGCACGAGATTTGTCCTTACTCCAAAGCGACACGGGGCAACATCGATGTCGTAATGAGGATCGTCTGATTTGACCTAAATCGCTCTTCGGCGTTGAAGCTTTTGGCACCTCGCTCCCAGTCTGTTCAGGGTCAGATGATGATCATGCCCACATCGACGTGAATGTCCGCTTTCGATATCCACGGGCTCGAAGCGGCCGATCCGTTGTCGGCCCATTCCTGACATAATCGCCACTGCTCAGAAAATCACTTGCTCAGCCGGCTTCCACCGTAGGGATACTCACTTGAGCGTTTGACCCTGAGTTCTTCGTTCGCTAGCGGGAGCCTCGCGCGGCGTCACAACCATATGTGTCATCGCCTCCAACCTTCGGCGACAGCGCCCGCCAGTGCCGGGGCGATTCGCGGCTCACGTCTCCCTTTTGCGCCGAGCTTGTTCTATGGCTGCCCGAGAGGCTGCGCCTCCCCCGCCTCGCATTCCGGCAGCCGCACAGGTTTGGCGAGTTTTGCCAGCGACCCGGTCTTGGCGCACGCCGGGAAGCCGGCTAGCGGCATTGTCTCGATGAAACGACCGCGCTCCGTCTTGCTCAAGCTGAATTCATTGACCATGCCCTCGACGGTCAGGTCCGGATACCGTTTGAGGGTTTCCCGGACCGAAGCATTCGCCTCATCGATTCGACCCAGAGCCGCAAAGGAGCTGCTACGCACCACCCAACCCCCTTTGCCGTAGTTATCGGGCGTCTTGCGCTCCAGCATCTTCAAGGCGTCCTCATAGCGACCAGCCATAAAATAGGCAGTGGAGTAGAAAGCAGTTGCCCACATCGGGTAATTCGGGTCGAGCCGTATAACTTGGTCGACCAACTGAGCGCCGCGTTCGGGTTCGTCGAAGCCTGCCGCAAAGCCGGAATAGAATGTCAGGATTTCGGCCGAACCCGGAGCGAGGCGGAGGGCCGTGTCCAGCTCGACCTTGGCGCGGGCGTTGTCGCCCTTGTCTTTGAGGCTCATGCCAAAAACGGCGTGCGCCTCGGCGTCGCTCGGATCGAGCCGCACCGCGCGTTCGGCTACATCGGCAGCCGCCTTGATCTCGCTCTCGGGATTGATACCGAAGCCAGCCAATATGTTATGAGCATGATAAAGTTCCACCCAGGCGCGGGCGAACCCCGGGTCCAGCTCGACAGCGAGGTTGAGCAGCCTGATGGCCTCCTCCTCATCCGCTACGGTAATCTTTTCAATCCTTTCGGTTCCGAGCAGGTAGTAATCATAGACAGTCAAGTTGTCCGGCCGTTTACGCTTCGCTGCAGCCCGCCCCGCGCCTTGAATCAGCCCCACGCCGTTGCCGAGGCGGTTGGTGACCTGCTCGGCGATCTCGGTTTGAACGGCGAATACGTCTTCAGCAGGCCGGTCCCATCGCTCCGACCACAGATGGTTGCCGGTTTTTGCATCGATCAGCTGCGCGGTGATCCGCAGCCGACCGCCCAGGCGCTGGATCGAGCCTTCCAGCACATAGCCGACGTCGAGCGCACTCGCGACCTGGCGGACATCCAGCGACTTGCCTTTGTACGCTTGCGTCGAATTGCGTGCCACGACGTCGAGTTCGGGAAACTGCGCGAGATCGGTGATGATGTCTTCGGTGAGGCCATCGGCCAAACGCCCGGTGGCCTCGTCGCCGCCATAATTATTGAAGGGCAGCACCGCGATCGACGGCTTGGCCCCCAGTGGCGCAGGCTGAAAGACCCACCATGTCCCTCCACCCGCCAGAGCCAGCACCACGATGGCCGCCGCAGCCGTCCTGGCCCAGCGCGGCATCATTCCGAGAAGCGGGCGGCGCGCCGGCTTGCCATCGAGCCTCAGCCGGTACATCCGCACGGGGCGATTGATATTCTTGACTTGCTGCTCGCCAGCGAAATCGAGGGGCCAATCAAGCTTGCCCTGCAGATGGTCAAAGGCCGTGCCCGATACGATCACGCCGCCCGGGTCAGCGAGTTGCTGCAACCGAGCGGCGATATTGACGCCGTCGCCATACACATCGCCATCCACGAGCGCCACATCGCCAAGATTTATCCCGATGCGGAACACAATCCGCTCATGCTCCGGCAGTCCACCATTGCGAACGGCCACAGCTTTTTGAATTTCGGCTGCGCAGATTACCGCATCGACCACGCTGTCGAAGACGACAAGTGCGCCATCTCCTAATAGTTTGACAATTCGACCCTGGTGCAGAGCGATCGCCGTATCGGTTACGTCGGCCCGGATAGCTGTCAGGCGTCCGATGGTGCCAGCTTCGTCAATTTCGATCGCCGTTGAATAGCCGACCATATCCGCTGCAAGGATCGCCAGCAGTTTCCGGTTCAATGGAGGGACGATCATCATCCGGCCCCGGACCCAACATGGCTAAAATTGTACACCTATCGCGGCGCCCTGACGAGCCCGCCCGGCCAAAGCCAGGAGGTCGTCCATTAGCCCCAGTGGTCCGAAAGGTCGCTTCTGGCGCACAGCGGTCAGACGGGGCTGGACGCAAGGGCCGGCTATCTTGTCCAGTCATCTTGAAAGCTGACAGTCCGGTTCCGGCCGATAGTGTCCTGAAGGTTCTGCAAAAAGTTTTGGAGAGAGAACGGCGCTTGCTCTGAAGGGCGAGCGGCCATGGCACGGTG